>JAZSOY010000126.1:0-5796 GCA_045537155.1 Acutalibacteraceae bacterium | reverse complement strand
GTTGTATTAGTTTTATGCAGAATCAAAGTAAAAAGAACATTTCCTCTGCTTTGATATGGAAGCTTTTAGAGCGATTCGGAGTACAGGGCTCACAATTTATTTTGCAAATAATTTTGGCTCGAATTTTGGACCCGTCGCACTATGGTATATTGTCGCTGATGGTTATTTTTACCACCTTGGCAAACGTGTTTATTCAGAGGGGGTTCAACACAGCCCTGATTCAAAATAAGGACGTTACCGAAGAGGATTATTCCTCTGTTTTTTGGGTGACGGTCGGTATAGCCTCTTCACTTTATGGCCTCTTGTTCTTGTCTGCGCCGGCAATCGCCGCATTTTACAATATTCCTGACCTGGTGTGGCCGCTGCGAGTACTTTGCCTGGTACTTTTTCCGGGTGCTTTGAATTCCATTCAAATAGCCAAAGTAAGCCGAAAATTGGATTTCAAAAAGATTTTTCGCAGTAATGTTGTTTCGATTATCGTTTCGGGTATCATCGGCATTGTGTTGGCATATATGGGTGCCGGCCTTTGGGCTCTGGTTGCACAGAATTTTTTGAATGTAACCATTGCTTGTGGCGTGATGTGGTTCACGGTACGTTGGCGCCCGAAATTTGTGTTCAATATTCATAGAATTAAGGTCTTATTTGCTTACGGTTGGAAGCTGTTGGTTTCCGGACTTTTGGATACGCTGTATCAGGATATTCGAAGCCTTGTTATCGGTAAACGGTACTCGTCCGCGATGCTGGGATACTATAACCGCGGCAAACAATTTCCGCAGTTTTTTATCAACGCCATCAATGCTTCGATTCAATCGGTGATGTTACCCGCAATGTCAGCGGAACAAGATGACGGTAATAAGGTGAAAACTATTATGCGTCAATCCTTGAGGATGAGTTCATACCTCATTTTCCCGATGATGGCAGGACTGGCAGGTGTAGCGGAGCCGCTTGTCAGACTGATATTGACAGATAAGTGGCTGCCATGTGTGCCGTATCTGCAGATATACTGTTTCACTTTTGCCTTCTATCCGATTCACTCTTGCAACTTGCAGGCAATCAATGCCGTGGGGCGCAGTGATATTTTCTTAAGGCTGGAGTTAATGAAAAAGGGAATCGGTATTACGATGTTGACGCTGGTTGTGGTGCTCTTTGATTCACCAATTGCGATTGCTATGACGGGCGTATTCACAACGTTTACCAGTACACTCATTAACGCTTCACCAAGCAAACGACTGATAAACTATTCCTATTTAGAACAGCTAAAAGACGTTGTACCGTCGTTTGCAGCAGCACTATGTATGTTCGGAATCGTTTTCGCTATGCAGTGGTTGCCATTGGGTGTTGTGCCGATGTTGCTGTTACAAATCGTCGTGGGCGTGCTGGTATACTGGTTGATTTCGGTTATCTTTTCCTTAAAGCAGTATCAACTACTGCTGTCTATGTTGAAAAACCTGTTATTGAAACGCAACGCAAAATAAGCGGAGGATTTATAATATGGCAAAACGATTATTGTTACTGGGCGGTTCCCGTTACATTCTGCCGATCATTGAGGCGGCGCACCGGCTGGGTATTTATGTCATTACCTGCGACTATCTGCCGGACAATATTGCACACAAATATTCCGATGAATATGCCAATGTCAGTATCATTGATAAAGATGCTGTGTTAGAGACGGCAAAGGCATTGTGCGTCGACGGGATTATGTCCTTTGCGTGTGACCCAGGCGTGGCTACAGCCGCGTATGTGGCCGAAAAGTTGGGCTTGCCGTCCTGCGGCCCGTATGAATCGGTCAATATTTTACAAAACAAATCTCTGTTTCGCCAGTTCTTGACGGAGCATGGATTCAATGTTCCAACTGCCAAAGGGTATAAAATGGTGGAGGATGCGTTAAAGGATGTATCGCTATTCCATTGGCCTGTCATTGTCAAACCCGTAGATTCCGCCGGTAGCAAAGGGGTTGTGCGTGTTGACCGACCGGAGGAGTTGCGTGCTAACATTGAGTATGCATTGTCTTTTTCACATTGTCGGGAGTTTATTATTGAGGATTTTCTGGAAAAACAAGGTCACTCGTCTGACAGTGATTCCTTTTCCGTAGATGGGGAACTGAAATTTGTATCATTCTCAGCACAACGTTTCGATGACAAAGCCGGTAATCCGTATACACCGTCGGCGTATAGTTGGCCTGCGACGATTTCCGAGGAACACCAAGGGGAATTACGGTCTGAAATTCAGCGATTGCTCACGTTGCTGAATATGAAAACCTCGGTTTATAATATTGAAACACGTGAATGCACCGACGGTAAAGCATACATTATGGAACTTTCGCCGCGTGGCGGCGGAAACCGTTTGTCGGAAATGTTGCGTATGGCAACCGGCGTGGATTTGTTAACCAATGCGGTACGTGCGGCGGTAGGTGAGCCGGTGGTGGATGTCGAGCAAAAACCATACGACGGTTGTTGGGCAGAGATAATTCTACACAGCGATAAAGCGGGTGTGTTTGATAGCCTTTGGATTAATCATGACATTGCTGATAATGTGGTGGAACGCGATTTGTGGGTTGAACCCGGTGATGAGGTCGGCGATTTTTCCGGTGCTAACGAAGCCATCGGTACGTTGGTACTGAAGTTTGATACACAAGAACAACTACAGGAGGTTTTGGCACAGCAAGAAGCGTATGTCAAAGTCTTGTTGAAAGAATGAGTATGAAAGAAATAGGCGGATATTTCGGGTTGGAAGAATTTACGGGAACGGCTTACCATCGGGATGCCGTGGCCGTAAACAGCGGCCGCAATGCGCTGCTGTACATTCTGAAAGCACGCAACTACCACAAATTGTATATTCCGTACTTTTTGTGCGATTCGGTGTCGGAGCTTTGCAAGCGTGAAGGGTATGCTTACGAGGAGTATGCCGTTGACCGTTCGTTTATGCCGTTGTTGGATAAAATGCCGGCAGCAGGTGAATGTGTCTACATCGTGAACTTTTACGGTCAACTTTCTTGTGCCCAAGCCGAACATCTGCAAGCACGATACGGTAATATCATTTTTGATAACGTACAAGCCTTTTTCCAAAAGCCGGTTTCGGGTATGGATACAGTTTATTCCTGCCGAAAGTTTTTTGGTGTGCCCGACGGGGGGTATGTCTACTGCGATGCGCCATTCCAGGGAGTGCTGGAAACCGACCGTTCCAAAGACCGTATGGTTCATATTTTGGGACGTTTTGAGGAAACCGGTTCTGCGTATTATGGTGCATTTCAAGATAATGATGAGTCGTTTTATGACCTGCCGTTAAAGGCAATGTCGCCGATTACTCGGAACCTCTTAAATGTCGTTCCGTACGACGAAGTACGTGCCAAGCGTAATCGCAACTTTTCCTATCTTTCCGAGCATCTTGGCGCTTTGAATGGTATCGAGGTTCAACCGATAGATGGTGCGTATTGTTATCCATTTTATTGTGAAAACGGTATGACACTCAGAAAGCGGTTGGCAGAACAAAGAATTTATGTAGCGATTTTATGGCCGAACGTATTATCGCTTGATGGTACATTAGAACAGGATATGGCTGCAAATATCTTGCCACTTCCTTGTGACCAGCGGTACGATATTGAAGATATGCGCAGATTGTTAACAGAGTTAAAAATATAAACGGGGAGGATGCCGAATGAATACTTTACAAGGAAAACGATTACTGGTGATGGACCGTACTGCTTTGGCGGCGTGTGCAGTAAAACGAGCGAAAGAACTGGGCGTATACACGGTGGTGGCCAATTTTTATCCAACCGAGGACTCTCCGTCTAAGCAGATTGCTGATGAAGCCATTATGATTGATATTTCGGATATCAAGGCGATGGTTGCGCTGATTAAAGAAAAGAAGATTGACGGTATTTTTGTGGGTTGGACCGACTCGCATCTGCCTTTTTATGCAGAAATTTGTGAGAAGGCCGGATTACCTTGCTGTGGAACAAGGGAACAGTTTGAAATTCTGTCGAACGATAAACGCAAGTTTAAGGAATGCTGTGAAAAATACGGTGTATCTGTACCAAAAACCTATCAATTATCGATTGATTTCTTAAAAGAGGACTTGGCTGCCATTCAATATCCGGTTATTGTTAAACCGGCAGATGAAAGTGGGAGTCGTGGTATTCGGAAGTGCGTAAACGAGGAAGAATTGATTGAAAATTATACGTGGCTTTTCAATCGTTCCAAAAGCAAGAAGATCTTTGTTGAGCAATTTGTGGAAAGCACGCAGGAAGTTTTTATCCACTACACGATGAAGGATGGTCAATACAGCTTATCTTCTGCGTTTATGAAACATCGTGCGCAAAATGAAAATGGGGTAGCGGCATCTGCCATTTTACACGTGTTTCCCATTTCCTGCTTAGACATTTACAGAAAAGTATCCGAGCCGGCTATTTTGGATTTAATGAAGGGTTTGGACTTAAAATACGGTGCCATTAATTTTCAGGGTTCTTTTATGGATGGGAAGTTCTACTTCTATGAATCCGGTTTACGTATGGGCGGTGAGCAGCATTATGTGTTTGGTAATGTGCTCAACGGCGTCAGCACGTTGGATTTGATGATTGAGTTCTCCTTGACCGGAAAAATGGAAAGCAAAGACCTGTTGGCCTTGGATAATCCGTATTATGAGAAACCCTGTGTCAATTACTACGTTACGTTGCGCCCAGGTGTGATTACGTCCATTGAGGGAATTCAAGAAGTTGAGAATATGCCGCAGGTATTGCAAAACGCAACATTCAAAGAAATCGGGACTCAAATTGACCCCTCCAATTCGTTGGACCGCGTTATTTACCGATTACACGTGATGGACGATACCAACGAAAAACTGGCTAAAACACTGGAACGCATCAGCCGTACTCTTAAAATTTTGGATGAGAACGGTAACGAAATGCAATTAGAGCACTTGTCGTACGAGCGTGCTCTGGAAATGTTAACAAATTCATAAAGGAATTGTGATTATGAAAAAAGTAGCCAACAATGACGGCATTGCCGGGTGGAAAATTGACAGCCCAATTGAAAGATGGCTGAGTCGATGGGCCGATAAGACGCGTTTCGGGCGGTTTTTATATGTAAACTACTACCGCGTATTTGATGGTGCGTATTTTAAGAACGGCATCCGGTTTATCGATAAAAACATCCGAACATTTGTCGGTGAGGTTACGAAAGCACAAAGAAAAGAATATTTGTACGACATGGTGTATTCATTGCACCGTTTCGGCTGTATGTTCGACGAATATTTTTTAATGGGATTTGAGACTCTCAATGCAGCCGGAAGAGATTCATTTATTATCGATAAAGTTCGTTGGGATTATTATTCCCGTATGAATTTAGATGAAAACAAAGAACTGTTCAATAACAAGCGCAAAGCGTATGAATTGTTTGGTAAGTACTATAAACGTGACCTGATAGAAATCCAAGATGCATCGGACAAACAAAAGTTTGAGCAATTTGTTGCCGCACACCCTCAGTTTATTGTCAAGACAATTGACGGTAGCGGTGGTAGAGGTATTTACGTTATTGATATGAATGATTATGACACGGTGGATGCGTGTTTTGAGAAAACCCTAGAAAACGGAGCGGTTGTTGTAGAGGAATTGATACAACAGGCGCCGGAAATGGCCGTGTTTAACAAATCTTCAGTCAATACCGTGCGAGTTCCCACTTTGAAATTAAAGGACAAAGTCATTGTGTTTCATGCGTTTTTTCGCACAGGAAAGGGTAATTCCGTGGTAGATAATGCAGCCAGTGGCGGTATTTATGCAGCGGTAGATTCTCAAACCGGTAT
>JAZSOY010000203.1:0-7257 GCA_045537155.1 Acutalibacteraceae bacterium | reverse complement strand
AATATCAGAATTGAAAAGCAACCTCTTGAAAACCATAGAGAGGTTAATTACTGAAAACAAGGTTGATACTTTTTTGTTTGGAAGCAAAAGTCAGTTTAATAATTTATGTTGGGAAATTGTTACACAACTAAAAGAAAAATACCCTCAGTTCTTTAATGTGTCAACCGATGGCGGTTTAACAGTTTATATTTGGCAGATGTCAAAAAATAGTTACAGTTGTTATCTTGAAAATACATCTTTGGAAGCCGTATCGGATAATAGCTTTGCCTACGATATTGGTGCTACTATAGCGGAAATGCGTGCGATTTTAACCACGTATGATATAGATCAAAAAGATATTACTGTTGAGCCAGTTATTAACCCCTTATCAAGCTATTACTATGAGATAGATGATGCATATCGTGTGGCGATTAAAGAATTGTTTTGGCAGGGTAGTTACCAAATTAGCGATACAAATCAGATAAATCCACATAACAAAGCATACGACGTAACGCTTTCGTTTGCGAATTGGACAGATGACAGTAAAATTTATACAAGTTCGTTAAACAGAAGCAAAATGCAGTCAAATAGTATACAACATCTACCTATCTACAAGTTTGCTTCCTTAAAAGACTTGCAACAATTCAAAGCGATGTTTGGTGATATACTGACAATGGACCGCGGTTGGGATGAAGTACCCTCTTTTAACAACGCCACTGCAAAATATAACAAGGAATTTTTCAATGAAAACAGTTTGCTGCTGATTTATATTCCCACATCAACTTGTACGTACCGTTATGATTTGAGTGATGTTAGTTGGAATGGTAATTCAGTCTACCTTCACGTGGCAGAAACCACTGGAGCAGAATTCGTTGATAATGCAATGTGTGGTTGGTTCTTGACTGTTGCCGTGCCAAATGAATCCCTTGCAAATTGTACCGAATTTGATGCTTCTTTCGCTACCATGGCGACAACGAAACCATCTTCTTCGGTCACTACTACGACCACAACAGCGGCTTCGCTCACCGAGGCGGAGGCATTGGCTATTGTAAAAGAGGCGGCAGAGCGCTACCATCAATTTATTTTTCTGGGCGTTTGCTGCGATACGGAGTACAGCGAACAGGATATGTCCGCTTGTTTGACAGACGAACAAATGGAACATTATTTTTGTTGTCAGTACGCGACTCTCTGTTGTGATACCGTAGACGAGGTACGCGCGCATCTTAGACAATATGTGGCGGCGTCCGTTATCCCCGATATTCAAGAGAAAAATTTCTTTGTGGGGAACGACGGGAAACAGTATGTGATGATAACGCCGATGGGCGGAAACTCTTACCAAAATTATCGGCTGGTTTCCTATAACTGTGACACCATTGTGGCTAAGGTGGACGTTTATGAATTCAGCGAATACAGTATGACGTTAACATTGACTTTGGAAAACCACGATGGTACCTATGCGATTGTGGAAGTCGTGTAAGCGGGGGCGCCGGTATCGGCAACGGCAACGATGCTTTTGGTTGGCAGAAATAAACGGATACAAAAAGAACCTCCCGTGGGAGGTTCTTTTTCGTTTGCTTATTCAGCGAGTGCACGCTCCAACCAAATACTGCCGATATCCATGGCATTATACAAACCGACTTTGTCGCTCTTTTTTAGCAGGCGGTCTTTCATGCGCACTTCCGGGTCGGTTAGTATCAACTGCACCTGCACTTTATCCGCCAAGGTCATCTCGCCGACCGTTTTCGTGGTGAGAACCTGTAAGACAATGACACATTTTTCTGCCATATCACCGTAATACAGTGTGTTACCACACCGTACCAACGGACGGCCTTTATAGGTAAGTAGTGTTTCTTTTTTATCAGCCATAATTACAAAAACTCCCTATCAATCGTTGAGATATGTCCGTACCATCGCACGCAACAGTTCATCACGGTCTACCTTGCGAACTAAACTGCGCGCGTTGTTATGCGTGGTAATATAGGTGGGGTCCTCCGATAAAATGTATCCCACGATTTGATTGATGGGGTTGTAGCCTTTTTCTTTCAAAGCCGCATAAACGGTGGAGAGAACCTGTTTCATTTCCTGGTCCTTATCGCCATTGAGGGAAAAGGTCATTGTTTTATCCAACATAACGGATACCTCCTATCAGATACCTTATAATAACAGTATAATCTTTTTTTTAAGAAAATGCAAGAAATTTATGATTAACTACGCAGGGTACAGCCTTTTTCGGTCAAGCGTCGCATAATCCGCTGGAGAACCGGCTCAATTTCGTCATCGGACAACGTATTTTCCGTGGAGCGGAAGGTCAAGCTGTATGCCACGCTTTTGCTTCCGGTCGCAATTTGTGCGCCTTGGTATACGTCAAACAACACGACCTGCTCCAACAACTTCCCACCCGCGGCGCGAATAGTCGCTTCGATTTCGGCGGCCGGTAAGTCCTCAGCACACAACAGCGCTAAATCGCGCTCCACCGCCGGGAAACGCGGCAACGGCTGATATCGCACGACAATCTGCTCAGCGGCGGCAAACAACGGCTGCAATTTCAGTTCTGCCACGTAGGCACGGACACCCAATCCGTATTGTTCGGCGGTGTCGGGGTGAATTTCACCCAAGGTTCCGATAACTTCGTCACCGATGCGAACAGCCGCTTGACGGCCGGGATGCAAATACGGTTCGTGTGAACGTTCAAACGATGCGGTGGCACCAAAGGTCTGTACAACCGTTTCGACTATGCCTTTGAGTGAGAAATAATCTTCCGTATCGCCGTACAGACCGATGGACAATGCCGGCACTTCGGCAGGCTGTTTGGTCAACGGTAGGGAGTCCGCAACAAACCACTTGCCGACCTCAAAGAAACGCACAGCGGCGTTTTTACGGGTATAATTGGTGGCCAATACCGTCAGCATCGAAGAAGTTAACTGGGTACGCATCACGGCATACTCTTCACCCAACGGGTTCAGCAACGCGACGGTTTGTCGGCGCGCATCGTCTGCTGCCAACGAGAGGGTATCGGCTGCTTTGGCGCTCACAAACGAGTAAGTCGAGATTTCATACAACCCTTGCGCAATGAGAGCAGATTTCACACGGTCAGCATAGCGGCGTTCCGGCAGTTTGCTGCCGCGAGTAATATTCCCCTGCATCGGGGTGGCCACAATGTGGTCATATCCGTAGATACGGACCACTTCTTCCGCTAAGTCAGCGCGGCCTTCAATGTCGTCACGGCGTGACGGAATGTGACACGTGAGTTTCCCGTCAACGCAGGAGGCATCCAATTCCAGACGGCAGAGGATATCCACCATCGTATCGGTCGGTACTTCCACGCCGAGTAACGCGTTGATATCTGCCGCATTCACGGTCAATTCACGCGGCGCAGGCAGGTTATCACAGCGGTCAATCACACCGTCAATAATATCACCGGCATCCAACTCTTCAATGAGTTGCAACGCGCGCTCCATAGCGTATTGTACGCCATGAATATCCACGCCTTTTTCGTAACGTGCCGACGATTCCGTGCGAACACCCAACGTGCGGCAGGTGCGGCGCACATTATCGCGGCGGAATTTCGCACACTCAAACAATAAGTCGGTGGTATCCGGTTTGATTTCACTATTAAGACCGCCCATCACGCCTGCCAGACAAGACGGCGATTCGGCATCGGCAATCACCAGCATATCCGGTGTGAGGGTGTGTTCTTTTTCATCCAGCGTGACGATGGTTTCACCCTCGGTTGCACGGCGCACGCGAATTTCTGCACCACGAATGTCGCGCAAGTCAAAGGCGTGCATCGGTTGACCGGTTTCCAACATCACAAAGTTGGTAATATCCACAATGTTATTAATCGCACGCATTCCGGCCCCGCGCAGACGTTCTTGCATCCACGCCGGAGAGGGGGCAATGCGGAGATTTTTCACAATACGGCCCATATAGCGGGGGCATAAATCACTGTCTTCCACGGTGATGGTAATGTGTTCGTGAACGTCGCCGCCGACGGTCGTATATGTCGGTTGAGGTAGATGCAACGGCTGACCGAGGGCAACCGCTACTTCGCGAGCAATACCGAGCATGCTTTGGCAATCAGGACGATTAGAAGTGATGCTGAAATCAATAATCACATCATTGAGATGCAGAATATCACGCATATCCGTGCCGGGTGCGACGTCCTCTTTCAAAATGAGAATACCGTATACCTCTGCACCGGGATAGTCGGCTTCTTTGAGACATAATTCCTCACCGGAACACAGCATCCCCTCGGACGGCAGACCGCGCAGTTTACCGCGTTTGATATGGGTGCCGTTCGGCAACAAGGAATCGTGCAAGGCGGCCGGAACCAGCGCCCCTTCAAACACATTGTCTGCACCGGTGATGATTTGCAACGGTTCGGCGGCGCCGACATCCATCGTACAAATCTGTAACCGGTCGGCATCGGGGTGACGTTCGAGTTTCAAAATACGGGCGGCAACGACGTTATGCATCGTTTGTGACAAATCCTCGATGCCGTCCACTTCAAAACCACTCATTGTCATTTTATCACACAGTTCGTTCAAGGAAACGGGAATATCCACATAGTCTTTGAGCCAATTCAACGAAACTTTCATATTATTTCCCTCCTCCGAACTGCGACAAGAATCGCCGGTCATTCTCAAACAATAAACGAATATCGCTGATTTTGTATCGCGTCGTCGTCAAACGGTCCAGACCGATACCAAATGCGAAACCGGAGTACACCTCAGGGTCAATACCGCAACCGGCCAACACACGAGGATGCACCATACCAGCACCTAAAATTTCAATCCAACCGGCACCTTTACAGACACGACACCCGGTGCCGCCGCAGGCAGAGCAAGACACATCCACTTCCACGCTCGGCTCGGTAAAGGGGAAGAACGAGGGCCGGAACCGCACCTTGGTATCTTCACCGTAAATTTCGTGTGCAAATTGTTCTAAAACACCTTTGAGGTCACACAGTGTGATACCCTTATCCACCACCAAACCCTCTACCTGATGGAACACGGGGGAGTGGGTGGCGTCCACTTCGTCGGCACGGAACACGCGGCCGGGGCAGATGATACGAATCGGTGGTTTGCGATTTTCCATCGTGCGGATTTGCGCCGCCGAGGTTTGGGTGCGGAGCAACAAATCCTCTGCCAGATAAAACGTATCCTGCATATCGCGTGCCGGATGGTCTTTCGGCACGTTCAGTGCTTCAAAGCAATAGTGCTCGGTTTCCACTTCGGGACCATCCACCACATCGAACCCCATGGAACGGAAAATGTCAATGAGGTCCTCCAGTACAATGTTCAGTGGGTGCAAGCCGCCGGTAGCCGCTGCCTTGCCGGGTAGGGTAACGTCCACGGTTTCTTGTTGTAACCGTTCGGCTTTCAACGACAATGCCACTTCGCTTTCGCGGGCTTCCAGTGCCGTTTCCAAGTCGCTACGCAGAGCGTTAATGAGTTGCCCCATAGCCGGCCGCTCTTCTGCCGGTACGGCACCCATACCGCGCAACAAGGCCGTTACTTCACCCTTTTTGCCCAATAGGCGCACACGAAAATCTTCCAGTGCACGCATATCGGTCAAGTCGCTGAGTTCGGATAGCGCGCGCTCGCGCAGGGCATTTACTTGTTCCTTCATAACCTACCTCCGGGAATACGATAGAGTGGCAAACCGTGCAGACAACGGCACAATTCGCATATTTACACAAATACCAGTATACCAGATATTCCCGAAATTGCAAGGGCTGACGCACAAAAACCGTAGACTTTTCCCGAGAACGGTTTCCATCGCAAATCCGCATCCTTATGCCTGTCAGAGCGTAGTTTTCTGTACATTTTTCTCAAAAGAGAGTTTACATTACCAAAACATTGTGGTATACTTTTAACGATTATCGGAGGTGCAATATGATTTCTGTAGTGACCTCAGGAAAAGGCGGCGCCGGAAAGTCAACGGTGTCTGCCGGCCTCGGTTGTGCGTTGGCACGCCGTGACCGTCGCGTACTGTTGGTAGATGGGGATGCCGGATTGCGCAGTTTGGATGTGATGCTGGGTATCGCCGGCGTTGCTGTGTACGACATGGCCGATGTCATTCGGGGGGATTGCTCGCCGGCCGATGCGGTGTACCCTTCTCCAATTTGCCCCAACGTATTCGTGATGCCGGCACCGGTCACGTTGGAGAAATTGGCACAACCGGAAGATATGGCACGATTATGTCAAGGACTGGCGGCGTATTATGATGAAGTTATCATCGACTGCCCTGCCGGTATCGGGCAGGGATTTGAAACCGCGGTAGCCGGTGCCGAGAGGGCGTTTGTGGTGTCCACACCGGATATGGTGTGCGCCCGCGATGCACAGATTTTGGCACGTCTTCTGCGTGAACGTGAGATTCCGGCGCGGCTCATTATCAACCGCTTGCGGCCGGCACCTATCTTGCGCGGCAAGATGCCGGATATGGATGAATTGATTGATACGGCGAGTATGCAACTGATTGGCGTATTGCCGGAGGATGAAGAGGTAGCGGTTGCGAATGCCTACGGCAAACCACTGCCGACGGATTCCTTAGCGTCGGTATGTTTTGCCAACATTGCGGCACGCTATTTGGGTGAGGATATACCGTTGGCCGATTTGAAGAAAGCCGGACGGTGACAGAACACAAAGAAAGGACAGATAAACCATGAACATTGCGTTATTGGCGCACGATACAAAAAAAGAGTTAATGGTGCAGTTTTGTATTGCGTATTGCGGCATTTTGAGCCAACACGACTTATGCGCTACCGGTACAACCGGTCGTTTGATTTCTGAGGCAACGGGTTTACAGATTGCCAAGTATATGAGCAGTGAGCAGGGTGGAAGTCAACAGATTGCCGCGCGCATTTCCTGCGATGAGATTGATTTGGTACTGTTCTTCCGTGACCCGCAAAACCCGAAAGAAAATGAACTTAACGAGAGTGATATGCTTCGCTTATGTGACATTCGCAGTATTCCGATAGCCACCAACATTGCCACGGCAGAAGTGTTAATTCACGGGTTGGAGCGCGGTGATTTGGATTGGCGCACGATTGTGAATCCCTCCCACGCGGTGTAAGACCTTTGATGTATCGTTAAAAGATTCCAAGATTAAAGAAAGAAGCGTTGTCATTATGGCTCTAATTACCAAGGCAATTCGCGGCACACAAGATGTATTACCGTCGGAAAGTGCCGTGTGGCAACATATCGAACGGACAGCGTTGCAAGTGGCGCGCGACTATGGGTTCCGCGAGGTACGCACGCCGGTGTTTGAACACAC
>JAZSOY010000233.1:0-4469 GCA_045537155.1 Acutalibacteraceae bacterium | reverse complement strand
CAGATGGGGTCGATATCTTCGCGATGGTGTTCCGGCAACAAGGCATTACCAATACCCCAACGGTCCTGATGGCGCGACACACCGCGCAACGGATACTCCTCACCGTTAAGAATAAATCCACGGTTCGGGTCGATGTCAAAGGTGCGGCAGCCAAAACGGGTGGATATGGTATCCAACACCGCATCACCGTACACCAATTCCAACGTGGCCATATACAAATACGGGTCCTTGCGACCGTGCCAACGGTGTACATTGGGCACCTTCAGCACCGTCTTAGTGTCTGACGTTTCGGCTGAGGCCACCACCGCACCGGCGGCATCCGTAATGGTATATCGCACCTGCTGACCCATCTGGCCGTTGGTCACATACGCCTCAATTTCCACCTCGGCATCGTCCCCATGGATGGTGGGTGTCACTTTCAAGCCCGGACCGCCGTGATAGTCTAAATCAAAGTGAGATTCACTGACGCAAATGATGTTCACATCGCGGTACAAGCCACCATAGAACGTAAAGTCTGCCATTTGAGGGTATACCCGGTCGTTTTCACTGTTATCCACGGCAATGGCAATCAGGTTATCGGCCTCCAACGCCTCCGTCATATCCACGCGCCACGTAGAATATCCCCCATCGTGATGCGCTAACGATTGGCCGTTAACATACACATCCGCCGACGAGTTGGCTCCGCGAATCTCCAAATAATACCGGTCGGCTTCCGGCAAATCCGCTTTGCTGAATGCCTTAGCATACCATGCCGTTCCGCGGAAATAGTCGTTGCCGCCATCTTGACCGTCCAACGCATTCCACGAATGCGGTAAATTGACAAAATCCCAGCGAGTATCAATGGCGGTAGGACGTTCGGTCGCTTGCTTGCTGAATGCCCATTTGGCATTGAATGAAATAATGGTTCTCACAGTATATCCTCCTTGTTTCTTCAATGTGCCCCCTGCCGGACGGCAGGGGGCACATCGTTACATTACGCATCAATGGTTGCGTTCTTTTGTGCTAAATCCTGGTTCATCTGCTCCAATGTTTTCTTATCCAAATTGTACACCAATCCCAAGCCGATAAATTGTACCACTGCACTGAACAAGTACAAACCGGCAACCAGATATCGCATATTGAGCGCCACTTCGGCGGTTTGTTGGCCTTCGTTTGCACCGACATATCCCAATGCCACCATGACAACCAACACCAATGCCGGACCAAGGCCCTGTGCTAACTTGCGGAAGAAGGAGTGCAACGAATACACAACGCCTTCTTCGCGCGCACCGGTTTTCCACTCGTTGTAGTCAATCGCATCGCCCATCATTGCCCACGATACCGTGGAATAGATGCCCAAGCCCAGACTGTTAAGCAGTTGGCAGAGCACGTAGATAATCATACCCTTATTGTCCGGAGTAATCGGCAGTACCAGCATCAAGCCGCTGGCAACAATGCTGCACACAGCACCCAAGGTTGCCAATTCTTTTTTGCCGTATTTGGCGACCATTTTACGAGCCAACGGCGTAAAGGCAACAATCGGAATCATCGCAAACAACTGAATCACGCCGGAAATCTGTACATTCTTAAAATACGACTGGAACAACACCGTCACTGCCAGCGTACCGCCCTGCATACCCAAGAACATACCCACGGCTGCCAACGTCGCACCCACAGCCGGACGGTTCTTCATAAAGTTTCCCATCGCTTTGATAACATTGAATTTCGGAGCATCTTCCAGCTTAATATCGGTTTGCACACGAATCTCGGTATTGCGAATCATAAATTGGAAGCATAAGAAACCCAACACACCCATCAGCAGAGCAACAATAAATACGCGCTCGCCGATTAAGTTGTCGTTGTCATCGTAAATCAACATCGGTAAAATCGCCATCGGAATCATATTGCCCAACATAGAACCAACCGAACGCCATGCCGATAACGAGGCACGGTCAGCCGAGTCGTTAGAAATCAAGGACAACAGCGAGCCGTACGGCACATTGGCCACGGTGTAAAACGCATCCCATACGACGTATCCGGCCACAAAGATAATCATCTGTGCCCACAACGGTGCATTCGGTACGGGAATGAAACATAAGGCACCACCTACAATCAAACCAATGGAACCCGCCCAGATGTATGCCAAAAACTTGTTGCGTTTGTACGTGCGGCGGTCAGCATCAATCAAGGAGCCAATCAACGGGTCGTTGATAGCATCCCAGACTTGCACCACGACCAACAACAACGAATACCAAAGTTCCAAACCCATAAACTGCGTCCAGAAAATGGCCATGGTGCCTTTGAGTGCAAAACTCATATTACAACCAAGGTCACCGGCGGCATACGCCAGACTGTCGCGTATGCCAAACTTGCGAAAACCATTCGCATCACGCTGAATTTCTTTTTTTCGTCCCATCATGTTCCTCTCCTCTTTTTTACAATTACGAAAAAGGTGTTGGGATTGCTAAATTCATTTTAACAAATTCTTGTCAATAATGTTAGTAATATTTTTGTGTAATTTAGAAATATTTTTGCTAAAAACACTTGGAAATCGGCATCGTTTGTGATAGAATAAGGACAACCCCATTTGGTATACCATACCGGAGGTGCTGTTTTATGTCGTATACTGCGGCTTTGGATTTTTTCTTAGCCACCGTTCGTCGTTGCCGTATCCCCGTACAACTGTCCCCCGCCGACGAAATGCCGTCCACACGATTTGATTTGGGACTACGTCATCAGTTGGGGTGGGATGCCGATTACGAACATCTGTATCATACGTTTTTTGAGCCGGCAAAAACGCATATCATTTATAAATTACGCGATTCGTTTGAGTGTCACTATCGCTTTTTACGGTTGCCGGACGAGCGATTATTACTCATTGGGCCGTTTCTCACGGAAGAAATGAGCGACCGTCTGTTATTGGAACAAGCCGAACTGTTATCCTTATCACCGTCGTCGCTTCAACAACAAGAGCGATACTATCGCACGCTGCCGGTGCTCAACGATACGCACGCGCTCTTTGCCCTGTTGGACACCTTGGGAGAAACCTTGTGGGGCAATACCGGATTTACCGTGGTAGACATCAATCAACTCATTGACAACGACGCCGTGTTGGCAGTACAAGCGATGGAACGTTCGCCGGATGATACCATCAAGAATATGGAAATTTTGGAACAGCGGTATTATTTTGAAAATGAGTTAATTCAAGCCGTTGCACAAGGATTGTCCCACAAAGCCGAACTGTTGTTATCCCGCGTTGCGGAATCGTCTATGGAACAACGCTTGTCTGACTCGGTGCGAAACGTTAAAAATTACTGTATCATTATGAATACCCTATCGCGCAAAGCTGCCGAGAGCGGCGGAGTGCATCCGGTCTATCTGGACCGTGCCTCCACTGAATTTGCTCGACGGATTGAATTACTCCCCACGGTGAATGCCACACAACCGTTGATGCGAGATATGTTCCTCACTTACTGTCGCTTGGTACGCACGGCCGCCACCAAGCAATATTCGCAAGCCGTGCAACGCGCTCTGGTGTGTATTGACGCCGACATCAGCGGTGATTTGAATTTGCGCACCTTGGCGGCTATGCAAAATCTCAACGCCAGTTATTTATCGGCGATTTTTCGACGCGAAACCGGAAAAACCGTCACCGAGCACATTACCGAGCGACGCATGGAGCGTGCCAAACGCCTGCTCCGTTCAACACAACTGCAAATTCAAACGGTCGCGCAATATTGCGGCATTCCCGACAGCAACTATTTTTCAAAATTATTCAAAGAGCACACGGGCAAGACACCCCGTGCCTATCGAAGCGCTGTGCCACGCGCGGAGGCTTCTCAAAACAACAAAAGCACCTGACGATGTCAGGTGCTTTTGACTTATACGTTGATTTTCCCGAGTGGGGCTTGCTCCGTCAAGGAACGCCGTTGCATTTCTTTAGAACGCCGTAGTTTCGCAGTGTGTCGCATCGCCAAAAACAACGAGAATAATGTGTTCACCACAAAAAAGTAGATAACTACATTCACATTGCGTTCAATAAACAAAAGCCATACCGCCACCGAGGAAACGGTATAATAGCAAATCCAAATCAACCAAGTCCGGCAATATAGCCACCGATACTTAGCACGCAGTTGTTGATGTTTTTCCTCATACGCCTTCCAAGTCGCTTCATCCATAATAAGTCCTCCTTATAAGTTGTAGTACTTATCAAACTCGGCCGGATGCGGAATCGACGCCAATTGACGGCACTCCTCGCGCTTCGTGCGAATAAAATTGGTCAGCAATTCCTTCGGGAATACGCCACCGGCAGTCAGATACTCATTATCGACCTCCAATGCATCCAGGGCGGCTTCCAACGAAGTCGGCAACTGTTGCAACTTGGCCTTTTCCTCATCGCTGAGGTGATATAAGTTCACATCGTAAGGGCCCCATCCGTTCGCGTGAGGGTCAATGCGGTTTTTGATACCATCCAAACCGGCCATCAAAAT
>JAZSOY010000109.1:0-2882 GCA_045537155.1 Acutalibacteraceae bacterium | reverse complement strand
CCGAAACGGGCAGGTGTTTTACCTGCACAACAACATTCAGGAGCTGGAGGAGACGCTTCCCCATTTGCAAAAAGCCTTTCCCGAGGCAAGCATCGCCCTGGCTCACGGTAAAATGGATAAGGATCAGCTTTCCGATATTTGGAAGGCAATGATGGACCGGGAGGTCGACATTCTCCTTTGCACCACCATCATTGAAACCGGTGTCGATGTTCCTAACGTTAACACCCTGATTATTGAAAATGCCGACCGTTTCGGCCTGTCGCAACTGCATCAACTACGCGGTCGTGTCGGTCGGTCGTCGCGGCGTGCATTCGCGTACCTGACCTTTGTGCGAAATAAGGTCCTCACCGATGTTGCCGCCAAACGACTGGAAGCGATTCGGGAATTTACGGAATTTGGCGCCGGTTTCAAAATCGCTCTGCGCGATATGGAAATCCGCGGTGCCGGCAACCTGCTTGGCGCTCAACAACACGGCCATATGGAAGCCGTGGGTTACGATTTGTACTTGCGCCTTTTGGCGGAAGCCGAGGAGGAGGAGAAAGGAAATCCAACCTCGCGTCGCGACCCCGAATGTCTGATTGACTTGCCGATTTCCGCCCACATTCCGGAAAAGTATATTGCCTCCAATGCACAACGACTGGATATCTACCGTCGCATTGCCGATATTCGCACCGAAGAGGATTCATTCGATGTGTACGATGAATTGATTGACCGTTTCGGCGAACCACCGACGGCGGTTCAAGGGTTAATTGATGTGGCATTGTTACGCAATCTTGCCGCCGCCAGCGGCATCTATGAAATTCGACAAACCGGCGATACCCTGCTATTGTATCAGCGGCAGTTGGATTTGTCGGTCGGCTCCCGGTTGTCTGCCGCCCTACCCGGCCGCGTGATGATTAACGCCGGTCCGAAACCGTATTTGGCGGTCAAAGGCAAAACCGGCCTCACTACCTTAGACGTCTTGCGTGAGGCGTTACAGGCCATTTCCGTTCCGAGTGAGGAGGCGCCGTCGTGACCGAACGCACGTGCCTTTCTCTGCGTGTTGCGGCGTTTATCGCGTTGTTAGTGGTGTTTTCTACCGTTGTGTTGACGGTTCGCCTGTGCGAAATCCACGCTGAAAAAGAGGAAAACGCGGAATTGACGGTGCTCAACCTCAACACCGCGACCAGCGAAGAATTGCAACGGTTGGAGGGGCTATCCGCAGACACCGCTGAGCGGATTCTCACCTATCGTGAGCGCTTTGTGTTTTTTACATCGGTTGAACAGTTATTGGAAATTCGCGGTGTCACGCCGGAACGCTTGAAACAGTGGCGCCCCTATCTCGCCGTATAACCTCGGCCCGTCTTAGAAAGCACCTTCCCTTCAACAACATCTCACCGAACGATGGAAGCCACCGCTTGTGCGGTGGCTTTTTCGACAAAAAAACGGGTACGGCTTATTGCCGTACCCGTTACGATTGCTGTTAGTTCTTTTTGCGGAAGAGGTCCATAATATCGACTTCGTCATCGTCAAAGCCGGTCGTCGCACCGTCCACCGGCGCGGTGTAAGAACCGTCTGCCGAGAAGCCGGTTGCCACCAACGTAATGCACAATTCGTCGTCCATCGCCTCGTTGAAGGTCAAGCCCCAAATGGTGTTGGAGTCCGGATGTGCCGCCTCGGAAATGAGGTTACACGCCATCGTGACATCTTCCAACAATACGTCAGGCGACGCGGTAACATTGATAATCAAGCCGTGTGCACCGTTGATGGTGGTTTCCAGCAGCGGGCTCGCAATAGCGGCTCTGGCAGCGGCTTCCGCCTTGTCCTTGCCTTCGGCACGACCGATACCCATGTGAGCATAGCCGGCATCCTTCATAATCGCGGTGACATCCGCAAAGTCCAGATTGATGATAGCTTCCGCGGTAATCAACTCGGAAATCGACTGCACGCCCTGACGCAGGACACTGTCTGCCTCTTGGAACGCATTTGCCAAGGTGATGCGTTGGTCGCTGACCAAACGCAAACGCTCGTTGGGGATAACCACCAAGCTATCCACGTGCTCGCGCAACACCGCAATACCGTTTTCAGCCTGCTCCATACGACGACGGCCTTCAAACGCAAACGGTTTGGTCACGATACCCACTGTCAAAATACCCATATCGCGCGCAATCTCTGCTACAACAGGAGCCGCACCGGTACCGGTACCGCCGCCCATACCGGCAGTGATGAACACCATATCGGTGCCTTTCAGAGCAGCGGTGATTTCATCACGACTCTCCTCAGCGGCACGCTGACCTTTTTCGGGGTTGGCACCGGCACCCATACCGCGCGTCAGTTTTTCACCGATTTGCAGTTTGGTGGTCGCCTGCGAGCGCAACAAAGCCTGATGGTCCGTGTTGATTGCCACGAATTCCACGCCTTTAATGCCTGCCGCGACCATGCGATTGACAGCGTTTCCGCCACCGCCGCCGACACCGATTACCTTTATTTGAACGCCCGTTTGTAAGGTCTCCTCTTCAAATTCGAAGCCCATAAAAACTTCCTCCCAGCTTGTATTTCTCCGTGCTATTGTGCTAACTATTCAGACGATGTCCCATAGAACATCATAAGTAACCTCTATAATTTTACCACGACTGTAACGGGATTTCAACAGTATTTTTTGAAAAATATTGCTTTTTTTAATATTTTTTGAAAAAGTGTTGCCCATCAAGGTGTCGCAGTCGCCGTTGTGCCGGTTGCGGCTGTTGTTCCATTGCCCTCAGCGACGGTGGTACCGCCTGCCGCATCGCCGGTCGCCGTGGCGTCACCGGTAACGTCGGTTGTCGGAACGTTTTCTTTTTCCATCTCCAAAATCGACGACGGCGTAAATACAATAACCGGCGATGACACCGTTTCATCGGAAT
>JAZSOY010000150.1:0-3458 GCA_045537155.1 Acutalibacteraceae bacterium | reverse complement strand
AGCCACCCAAGAACATTGCCAACAAGACCTCTTTTGGCGGAACCTTGGACAGTTCTTTGACGGTATCGGCGGAAATCACCTTACCCTCGAAGAAACCGGCCTTGATTTTGAAGGTTTCGCTCTTCTCCGCGTATTCGCAGAGGAGTTTGGCGGCTGCCAGTTCGTCTTCGGAAGAAGTGGCGAGGGCGGTAGTGCCTTCCAACACTTCTTTCAAATCACCGTAACCGGCATTGTCAGCGGCGCGACCCAACAAAGTGTTCTTCACAACACCGTATTCCACGCCTGCTTCGCGCAACTTACGGCGCAGTGCCGTGTCGTCCGCAACCGTGATACCCTCATAGCTTACCAACACACCGGATTTGGCGGCGGTTAACTTTTCGGTCAAGTTAGCGACCAACTGTTGCTTTTCTTGCAATACTTTTTCACTCGGCATATTTTGTTTCACCTCCTGCATTGTGAATACTATGCCGTTTTCCAAAAAGAACGCCCTTTCCGTCAAACACAGAAAGGGCGTTTCATACACGCAATGCTCCCAAAGGAACGTTTGTGCAGTCGACCTCGGTGGGCGGCAAGCCGTTAGGCACCGTACACGGTGCACCCACTGTCTGTGGAAGAACAGCAAAATGAATTATATCAGATAAATTTCAAAAAAGCAAGGTTTTTTTGAAATTAACCAACCTTAGAGGGGTTGATTTTGATACCGGGGCCCATCGTCGATGCGACAACGCAGGAACGAATGTACTGGCCTTTCGCGGCAGCGGGTTTTGCACGGACAACCGCACCCAACAGAGCGTCGAAGTTCTCCTGCAATTTCTCTACACCGAAAGACACTTTGCCAATCGGGCAGTGAATGATGTTGGTTTTGTCCAGACGATACTCGATTTTACCGGCTTTTGCTTCGGTAACAGCCTTAGCAACATCCGGAGTAACCGTACCGGCTTTCGGGTTGGGCATCAAGCCACGCGGGCCGAGCACCTTACCCAAACGACCAACCAAACCCATCATATCGGGGCTGGCAATCACTACATCAAAATCCATCCAGCCACCGTTGATTTTTGCAACCAAATCATCGGCACCGACATAATCTGCACCGGCATCCAACGCCGCTTGATGTTTGTCTTCCTTAGCAAACACCAACACGCGCAAGTTTTTACCGGTACCGTGCGGCAACACCACCGCGCCACGAACCTGTTGGTCAGCGTGACGGCTGTCCACACCCAGTTTTACGTGAACTTCGACGGTTTCGTCGAACTTCGCTTTGCCGCTCTTGACGGCAAGGTCCAAGGCTTCTGCTACTTCATATTGAGCAGTACGGTCAAACAGCTTCGCGCTGTCGACATATTTTTTACCATGTTTCATTGGTTTTTTCCTCCCTGTTAGTTACCATCCACACGACGCACGCGTCGCGGTTGGCATGAGTGGTAAAATCGGAATGCTTGTTTTTTCCTCCCACCCGGAACTCGAAATCAGTCGACAACTTCGACGCCCATGCTACGCGCAGTACCGGCCACCATGCTCATGGCAGATTCGATGTTTGCAGCGTTCAAGTCGGGCATTTTGGTTTCCGCAATCTTGCGGATTTGTTCCTTGGTAATCTTGGCAACTTTGGTCTTGTTCGGAACGCCGGATGCGGTTTCAATGCCACAGGCCTTCTTAATCAATACCGCTGCCGGAGGGGTCTTGGTGATGAACGTAAAGGAACGGTCGGCGTACACGGTGATGATGACGGGAATAATCAGACCCACATCGTTCTTCGTGCGCTCGTTAAATTCCTTTGTGAACGCCATAATGTTTACGCCATGTTGGCCGAGAGCCGGTCCAACAGGGGGCGCCGGTGTGGCTTTGCCAGCCGGAATTTGCAGTTTAATGTACCCGGAAATCTTTTGAGCCATGTTTTCTTGCACCTCCAAAAATTGTGGTAAGGCGGTACGCGGTCATCAAAATGCCGGCACCTCCCACAGTCGGAAAAGTGTCCGACGCACAGGAAACGGGCCGTTGCCCATAAACCTCATTGTGTTGCGGAATATCGCAGGTTATTCCATCAATTCCGCTTGGTCCAGTTCCAGTTCCACCGGCGTTTCACGACCGAACATGGAAACCGTTACACGGACACGATTCTTCTCAACATCCAATTCATCCACACGACCGCTGAAGTTCTCCAACGGACCGTCAATGATGCGGACCATATCACCCACAACATAGGTGATTTCGACCGGATGTTTCTCGACACCTAACGCTGCCACTTCCTCGTCCGTCAGTGGGGTAGGTTTGCCATTGGGACCAACAAAACCGGTACAGCCGCGCGTGTTACGCACCACGTACCACGAATCATCAGTCATCACCATTTTCACCAGCACATAACCGGGGAAAATTTTACGCTCCACCTCGCGCTTTTGACCGTCTTTAATCTCGGTCACTGTTTCAGTCGGAATCGAGACCTCGTGAATCCAATCCTGAAGTTTGCGATTCTCCACGATTTTTTCCAGATTCGTAGCAACCTTGTTTTCGTAGCCGGAATAGGTGTGGACTACATACCATTTTGCTTCGTCTGCCATAGGTCCTCCCTCCCGATTAACCCAACATCAACTTAATGAGTTGACCAAGGCCGAGATCAATCAGACAAATAAAAGCACCCATCAACGCGCACATCGCCAGCGTGACACCGGTGTTGCGCGTAGTTGCTGCCACGGTCGGCCACGTGATTTTGCGAAACTCGCCCTTCAAATCACGGAAAAACTTCACGCCCTTCGTGGTAGTGGCATCCGCAGCGCCGGACTTGGCGGCACGTGCTTTGCCCACAAAGAACAGAACAATACCGACAATCAGCAGGATGACGGCGATAAACAACGCAATCTTGTCACCGGAAATGTTTTCCGGAGCAAAGGAACGCGCCAACCACGCACCGAATCCTAAAGCTTTCATATCTGCGAAGATGTGGAGATTGCTGAGAAAGAGCACCAGTGCGGCCAAAGCACCGGCAAATGCCAGAATAATACCGATTAACATTGCTTGTGCTCCCTTCCGACAATTACTTCGTTTCGCGATGCGCAGTATGCTTGCGGCAGAAACGGCAGTACTTGTTCATTTCCAATCTGTCCGGGTCGTTCTTCTTGTTCTTCATCGTGTTGTAGTTGCGTTGCTTGCACTCGCTGCAGGCCAGAGTGATTTTGACTCTCATAACGGCACCTCCATAGTTCCCAAACGGGTTTTTTGAGCCTCCCTCAGGGGCTGTATAGCGCTGAAAAAACGGCGCAAAAAAATAAACCCCTTTTGAGGTGCTTATACTATACCATAGTTTGTCTGCAAGGTCAACCTTTTTTTGAAAAAATTTTCAAAATTGCAAAAACAGGACGGATACCGCTGTTCGGCGGCATCCGTCCGTCTGTTTTTTATTGGAACCATTTGTCTGCCATACTGTCTTCGTGGCACTTGACTTCGTGTTCCTCCACGTAATCCAT
>JAZSOY010000146.1:0-17313 GCA_045537155.1 Acutalibacteraceae bacterium | reverse complement strand
ACACCTTTTTCATTGTTAAAATCGCACGTCTGTTTACCGTCTTCCATGCCGAGTTCGCCGCCCGCGCCCAAGAAAAAGGATGCAATATACCAGCCATTCGAAATATCCATCAACACTTTCTTGTTTTTAGCGGCAGCGGCATCCAACAATCCATCCATGGTTTTTACGTCATCGGCAGACAACACACTTTTATCGTAGTATAAGAAATATCCGTTATCCGCCGTCATCGGATACGCATACAGTTTGTCGTCAACCGTGGCGGCATCCACCGCACCTTCAAGGTGTTCTGCCCGAATGCGTTCTTTGTTCAACGTAATCTCATACAAGACACCGGACTTTATCAAGTCATTCAATTGGTCATCCGGAAAAGCAAACACATCCGCAGCGGCATCTGGGTCTTCCATTATCTTCGTCTGGGTATCCTTCTCGCCCACCACACCAAACGTAATGTTGTACGTTATATCGGGGGTTTGTTTTTTGAATTCGTCCACCATTTTCTGCAACATTGCTTGGTCTTCCTGCGCGCCCCACACCTTCAAATTCACGGTTTCCTTGTCAATGGTACCGTCGTCCTTGTTGCGGTTACACGCCGTCAGCATCCACGGCAGGATACAAATCAACATCCACGCCGCGATTCTCTTCAACCGAATCATCTGTTCTCCCTCTTCCTCTATAAAATAGCCGAGGGACAGATAAATCCCTCGGCTATAGTATGAGAAACCCTATTTACTTTTATACAACACCCTTATCAAGTGTTATCGGCTATACAGTGCCGTCAATTTGCGCAGCATTTCGGTAGGCATTTGGTCCAACTGTTCTGACATCAACCGCCATTGCCAGTTTCCGCCCAAGGTGGATGGCGTGTTCATACGCGCGTGATTATCCAACCCCAAAATATCCTGCATTTGAAAAATCGCCACATCCGCCACACTGGCGTATGCCGTTCTCAACAATGCCATCGGGATATCCTCGGTGTTCTGTATGCCTAAATACGCCAGTAAGAACTGCCGTTTCCAGTCAGGCAACTCCTGACAGAACCCCACTACGGTTTGGTTATCGTGCGTACCGGCATATACGACACAGTTTTGCGAATAATGATGCGGCAAATACTCGTTGTGACTGTCACTGTCAAACGCAAACAGCAGCACCTTCATACCGGGATAACCGGTCGTTTTCAATAAATCCCGCACCGACGGATGCAAAACGCCCAAATCTTCCGCCAAAATACGCGTATTGCCGCAGACACGGTCTAACGCATCGGTTAACGCCGTTTTAGGGCCCTCACGCCACGCACCGTCTTTGGCGGTCGAACAATCCGCCGGAATGGCGTAATACCGTGCCATCCCGATAAAGTGGTCGATTCGAACCACATCATACAACCGTGCACACATCGTCATGCGCGACCGCCACCACGCAAAATCATCCTCCGCCATACGGTCATACCGATACAACGGATTGCCCCACCGTTGCCCGTCTTGGGAGAAATAATCCGGCGGCACACCGGCAACCGACGTCGGCATACCGGCATCATCCAATTCAAACAACTCCCGATGCGACCAGACATCACTGCTATCTTGTGAAACATAAATCGGAATATCCCCGATAAGCAAAATCCCGCGCTCATTGGCATATTGTTTCACCGCTTGCCACTGGCAGAAAAAGTGATACTGGCAAAACCGCCAAAAATGCAGTTCTTCGTCACAAACCGTATCCAGTGTCGCCAACGCATCCACGTATCTATCACGCAACGGAATCTCCCAACGTGTCCACTCACGTTCGCCCTGCTTTGCTTTTATCGTCATATACCGCGCATAATCCTCTAACCAGAACGATTCCGCACGACAAAACGCTTGAAACTCCTCACAAGCCGCCGAAAACCGTTCTGCTGCACGGCGCAACAGCGGCAATCGTGTGTGATAGAGGTGCTCATACGGAATTGCGTTGTCGGATACCTCGGCGGCATGCAGTTCGTCGTCCGTTAACAACCCTTGCGCGTGCAACAATTCCAAATCCACAAAATACGGATTGCCGGCAAACGCTGAAAAGGACTGATACGGACTATCCCCATAACCGGTCGGTCCTACCGGTAGCACCTGCCAATAGGTTTGTCCGGCTTCCACTAACTTGTCTATAAACCGAAACGCTTGACTACCCAACGAACCAATCCCGTATTTTGACGGCAAACTACCCACCGGCAACAAAATACCGGCGCCACGTTGTAAACGTTTTTCTGTCATCATTGCATCGTCCCCTCACGTGCTAGTATGCTGAAAATACCGGAAAAAATAACGGGATTACTCCCGTTATCGTATAAATTAACCCATACCATTCATTCAAATAACCAAACCACCGTTGACACCAATCACCTGTCCGGTCACAAAGGAAGCGCGGTCGGAAGCCAAAAACAGCAACAGTTCCGCCACATCTTCCGGCGTCCCGAGACGTGCTAACGGTGTTTCGTCACACAATGCCGCGCGCGTCGGCGCATCCAATGTCGCGCACATATCCGTATCGATAACACCGGGGGCAACACCGTTCACACGAATGCCCGACGGTCCCAATTCTTTTGCCAATGCTTTGGTAAACCCAATCAATCCGGCTTTGGCGGCTGAATACGCCACCTCACAGGAGGCACCGACTTCCCCCCACATAGAGGATACCATCAAAATGCATCCACTGTGTCGGCGAACCATCTGCGGAATCACCGCCCGACTGCAATGATAGGCACCGTCCAAGTGTACACCCATCATCCGATGCCAAACCGCCGGTTCGGTATCGGTTAGCAAAGCCTGATGCGCGATACCGGCATTATGCACCAGCACATCCAAACCACCGCAACGCGTCAGAACCGTGTCTACCATCGTATTCACCGCATCGGCGTCGGCCACATCGGCGCAGATGGAAAACGCATTTCCACCGGCTCTTTGGATATCCGCCACCACGGCTTCTGCCGCCTCAAAGGACGTATGATAATTCACCGCCACGGTGTATCCGTCGGCAGCGAACAACCGTGCCGCCGTCGCGCCGATGCCGCGTGAAGCACCGGTAATCAATACCGTTTTCATACGCCGACTCACAGTGACAAAGTGACATCGCGGTTGCTTTTGTCAAACGCGCGATACGTCACACCGGTCATATCAAACATCCGCTTCGACGCAATCACCGAATCGGAATCGGCGTACTTATCCTGAAGATAAATCACTTCGCGAATACCGGACTGGATGATGGCTTTCGCACACTCATTACACGGAAACAACGTGGTATAGACTTTGGCGCCCTCCAAACCGGCACGACCGTGATTCAGGATAGCATTCAACTCCGCGTGACAAACAAACAAATACTTGGTATCCAGCGGATTGCCCTCGCGCTCCCACGGCATATCGTCATCACTGCAACCAATCGGCATGCCGTTGTACCCCATCGAAAGAATTTTGTTATCCTGCCCGACAATACAAGCCCCTACTTGTGTACCGGGGTCTTTGCTGCGTTGTGCAGACAAGAGTGCCACACCCATAAAGTATTCATCCCAAGACAAATAATTCTCGCGTTTCATTGAACATCCTCCTCCAATAACGCCGACAATCCGGCTGTATAGGTACGAAAAGCAGTGGGCAAAGCATACGAAGACAATTCCTCGCGGTTTACCAAGCGATAGTCTTCCTTTGGTTCTACCCGGCTTGCCCGAACGAGTAACCCCTGCAACTGCCATTCCACGTGAGAAAATACGTGTTTCCCCGTCGCTAACGGCTGTAGCGTATAGTCGCTGACGCCTAACGACGATAATACCGCTTGCACCGAGGATTCCTTGTTCAAGAAATTCGGAAGTTCCCACATGCCACCGAGTAACCCCTTCGGTGCGCGTCGATGTAGCAGCACTTGCTGTCCGGACACAATGACGGTGAGAACCGTGCGCTGCTCCATTCGCCGTTGTTTCGGCGCGGTACGTGTCGGCAACAGGCGTGCACGCTCGGTACCGGCTACCTTGCAGAATTCCCGTATCGGGCAAACGGCACAGCGCGGCATGGCGTTGGGCAGACAAATGGTCTCCCCTAATTCCATCAATCCCTGGTTAAACGCACCAGGCGCCGGCGCCGACACCAACGTATTCACCAACGCTGACAATTCACGACGTACACGGGTTTGCATCACGTCGCGGTCGTCGTCGGTCAAGCGCGCCATCACACGCAGCACATTACCGTCCACCGCTGCGACACGTTGACCAAAGGCGATGGATGCAATCGCACCGGCGGTATATTCCCCGATGCCGGGCAACGACAACAACGCCTCATACGATGCCGGTACTTCTCCATGGTATTCATTGACAATCCGTTGTGCTGCCTTTTGCAAATTGCGAACGCGGCTGTAATAGCCAAGTCCTTCCCACAATTTGAGCAACACCTCTTCGGGTGCCGCCGCGAGTGCTTGTACCGTCGGCAGCGTCTCCATAAAGCGGTCAAAGTACGGTAAAGCCGCCTCAATCCGCGTTTGTTGCAACATAATCTCCGATACCCATACGCGGTACGGTGACGGGTTGGTACGCCACGGGAACGCCCGTTCTGACGCGGTATACCACGCCACCAGCGGCTGAGCCAAACCGGTCAGCGGCTTTACACATTGCGCCACAACGCCCACACCTCCGGACAATATCCCACGGTCGCTTGTTTGCCGTTGCGTACAATCGGCGTGCGTAACGCTTGCGGCGTTTCCAATAGTTTTGCCATTTTGTCGCTCTCGTATGCCAAATACCGAATCAATGTCGCTTCTTTCGATTTGCTGTCGATAACAGTATCAATACCGCCGAGTGCGGCACAGACACTTTCCAGTTCACGCGGCCGCAAACCGTATTTATCCACATCCACGCGCTGATACGGTATCCGCCGTTCCTTAAAATACCGTTCTGCCTTTTTGGTGTCAAAACACTTGGAGCGCCCGAAAATTTGAATGTTCATAACACTCTCCTACGACCGACTGAATTCTTGCAACTGCAATCCTTTGTTGTGGTCTAATGCCCATTGAATGTTCCAACTGCTGGTAAACAGTAACAACGGATTACCGCGCAAATCCTGCACGCGGCGCGTATCCGATGTCAAATCCAATCCCTTAACATCCACATCTTCACCCGTAATCCATCGAATAAACGAGTACGGCAACGGCTCCATACGAATATCCACACCGTACTCATTTTTCAGGCGATATTCCAACACATCAAATTGCAGCGTGCCGACCACGCCAACGATGACTTCTTCCATACCGCCGCCGAGTTCTTGGAAAATCTGAATGGCGCCTTCTTGTGCTATTTGGGACGTCCCTTTGACAAATTGCTTTCGCTTCATCGTATCCTTTGGCCGAACCAGACAAAAATGCTCCGGTGCAAAGGTCGGAATTCCCTCAAACTGTATGGGCTTACCGCCGGCGAACACCGTATCTCCGATGGAAAACACGCCGGGGTCAAATACACCGATAATATCACCGGCATACGCCTCTTCCACGATTTCACGCTCTTTCGCCATCATCTGTTGCGGTTGCGACAGTTTGGTTTTACGACCGCCCTGCACGTGATACACTTCCTGCCCTTTTTCAAAGCGTCCCGAACAAATCCGCATAAACGCAATACGGTCGCGGTGCGCCTTATTCATATTGGCTTGAATTTTGAAAACAAACGCCGAGAAATTTTCGTCAAACGGGTCGACCATCCCATCGGTGCATTGACGCGCCAACGGCGGTGTAGTCATTTTTAAGAAGTTTTCCAAAAACGGCTCTACGCCGAAATTGGTCAACGCCGAACCGAAAAAGACCGGTGACAATTTACCGCAACGCACCTTGTCCAAATCGAACTCACCGCCGGCACCATCCAACAGTTCACGGTCATCCATCAGCGTTTGATACAGTTGGTCGCCCAACATTCCGCGCAACGAGGGGTCATCTAAATCGGTTATGCGTGCATCGGCGGCGTGGCCGATACCGTTATACTCAAACGAGAGTACCCGATGATTGTCGCGCTCATACACGCCCTTAAACTCTTTGCCGGAACCGATGGGCCAGTTGACCGGATACGTTTCAATGCCGAGTACACTTTCAATATCCGCCATCAACTCATACGGGTCACGCGCTTCGCGGTCCATTTTATTGATGAATGTAAACACGGGGATATCCCGCATCATACACACCTTAAACAACTTCACCGTCTGACGCTCGACACCTTTCGACGCATCAATCACCATCACCGCGGAATCCGCCGCCATCAGCGTGCGGTAGGTATCTTCCGAGAAATCTTGGTGTCCGGGGGTATCTAAGATGTTAACACAATATCCGTCATATTCAAATTGCAACACCGACGAAGTAACCGAAATACCACGCTGTTTTTCAATTTCCATCCAGTCGGAAACGGCGTGTTTCATCGCTTTTTTGCCCTTGACCATACCGGCAGAAGCAATCGCACCGCCGTACAGCAAAAACTTTTCGGTGAGCGTCGTCTTACCGGCATCGGGATGCGAAATAATCGCAAACGTGCGCCGCCGTTCAATTTCATTGGTAAATTTAGCCACAAGTGCGCCTCCTACAGACAGGTTCATCCGTTTATTGTACCGTTTTTTCGGGAAATAATCAAGTGATTTGTGTAAGAATCGCGGATAATAAGGTATCGTGTTCATTGGGCAATGTACCATCCAGCACAGCATCCAATGCCCATCGCAATCCGTAACCGACCAATTTCCCCTGCGGAACACCGGCGGCCAGCAACTGTTCACCATTCACCGCTAAGTGTTCCAGTGAATAACACTGTTTCTCCGCAATCACGCGGGTAAGACGCTCGCGCACACGATGCAATTCCTCTTTGCGCACCGGAGGCAAGTTGGCTGCATGGCCGTCGCAATCGCCCTCTTTAACATCTAACAATTGCCGAAATCCCTCTTCCCCCAAACGTGATAACCACCGGCGAACACCGGCATCGGTATCGGGAACGGGGTCATCGTGATGCCGAATCAAACAGCAAACACGCTCGATGGTCCGACGGTCATATCGCAATCGTTGCAGTATGGACTCCGCCATCTGTGCACCGCGAGCCGGATGGTCGGGAAAATGCCCAAATTGTTGTTCGGGGGTTATCCATTCAAAGCAAAACGGTTTCGCAATGTCGTGCAACAATAATGCCAACTGTACCGTCAGTACCGGCGGTGCGGCTTGCATCGCGGCTAAGGTATGTTCCCAAACATCTTTATCGTGATACGGATTGTATTGCCACACACCATTCATGGATTGCAATTCCGGTAACACCGGATACACAACCGGCGCAAACCGGCGCAACACATCACACGCATACTTTCCCACTAACAAACGATTCCATTCGGCTTGGATACGCTCCGCCGCCACCTCACGCAATAGGGATGCGCTGGCAAACAACGCCTCGGCAGTGGGAGCCTCAATCGCAAAACCGTACGTTGCGGCAAATCGTAACGCACGCAGAATACGCAACGCATCCTCTTGAAAGCGCACCTTCGCATCACCGACGCAACGTAACCGCCGCCTCTGTAAATCCTCCCTGCCACCGTAAGGGTCGCACAAACCGGTTGTGGGATTCCACGCCATCGCGTTGACCGTAAAATCACGGCGTTTTAAGTCCTCTTCAATGTGCGGGACAAACTGTACACTGTCCGGTCGGCGATGGTCGGCATACGTCCCCTCCGTACGATAGGTGGTAATTTCGAGCGGCAAGTCATCCACCACCACGGTCACGGTACCGTGTGCCATACCGGTCGGAATCACCCGAAAGTCAGCAAACAATGCCGCCACCTGCTCCGGTAGGGCATCGGTTGTCAAATCCCAGTCGTGCGGTGAACGACCAAGCAGGCAATCACGTACACAGCCGCCGACAATATGGCAAGCAAATCCGGCAATCTCCAAGCGAGAAAACACCGTATTTACCGGCTGCGGCAGTTGCATACAAATGACTCCTTTCTAGGTCTTATCCGACGACTCATGAAAAACAAAACGCTTGCTGAAAATATAATTTAACAATATAACAACGACACTAACCGCCACTTTAGAAACCATACCCTCAATGCCAAAAAGGGTTTGACGGAGTCCACAGGCTACCAACACCGGAACGCCAACCATTTCCAACACGCCGGTCACCAACCGTGAGGATACAAATTTACCAAACTCCGGCCACACCACGTGTCCGGCCCAGCTGTTACTGTGAAATACCCACCGTTTGTTGGTAACAAACGCAAAAACCACCGCCAGTACCCAAGATAGGCAGTTCGACACCGTTACCGTCAATGTCAACGGGCACACCATAGCCAGCAAGTAGGAAAACACACTATAACTGACCCAACTGACGACCGTTGTCATCACGCCCCAAAACAAGTAGCAGATAACCCGTCGATAGCGCACAAAAATTCCGCTTTTTTCAGACACAGTGCGTTCCCTCCTTTTTCATACTAAATATTATACTCCATTCCATAAGATAGTCAAGTAGGATGCCATTCCGTCATTGACAAGAAAATACACTTGGTGTACAATGAACGTATTACAGTTTTAAGGATGTGTAAGTATGCGTCATTCCTCGGCAGGCGCGCACAAAATACCCACAGTTGTGGTATATATCGGTCGTATCTTTGCCGTGCTCGGCATTACGGTGCTGCTGGTTCTTGTCTTATTGCTCGGTGCTGTCGGCATATTATGTAAAGGGCCATCCCCCACGGCACGCGATGCTTTTGTTACGACGATGAATGAAACGAGTGCGTTGAAATTTTTGCCGCACCTTTTTTTATCCGATAGTGAAGTAGACGCCATATTGAAAGGTAACGTTGTCGTGGAATCTGACACGACCGATACCTCGGTAGAATTTGTGGAAAAAGAAGAGCCACTCGATACCATTGAGTTGCTGGATATTGCCGGTGCCAGTTATTCCGGTAAACTGCTGATTGTACACGACCCGTCACGAGTAAAGGTGGCGTGTTTGCCGCGTTTCAGCGAAGAAGTGGATGGCAGAACCACCGAGGGCTTTGCCAAGCGTACCGGTGCGGTGGCAGCCGTCAACGGCGGCGGATTTGTCGACACCAACGGGTTTGGTTCGGGCGGTATGCCGACCGGTATCGTCATCAAGGACGGCAAGTTGTTGTGCGGCAGCCAAAACACCGTTTCCTCTGTCATTGCCTTTGATAAAAATGACCACCTGATTGTGGGACAAATCTCCGGTGCGGAAGCGTTGGAGAAGGGCGTGCGCGACGCGGTGAGTTTCGGTCCTGCTCTGATTATCAACGGCAAAGCGGCGGAAGTATCCGGCACCAGCGGCGGCGTGAATCCTCGCACCGTCATTGGTCAGCGTGCCGATGGCGCGGTACTGATGTTGGTGATTGACGGCAGACAAGCCCATAGTTTAGGTGCTACGTATAAAGACTGCATTGACGTGATGTTGCAATACGGCGCCGTCAACGCCGGTAATCTCGATGGCGGCAGTTCCACCACTATGGTATATAACGGCGAAGTGGTCAATAGTTGTGCGGCCTTGCACGGCGCACGGTATATTCCCACCGCGTTCGTGGTAATGTGATAGGAGGAACGCGGTATGATTGAACAGAAGAATCCTGCAGAAGTCGGCATCCAAGTCGAGGATGCCACCCCGGATACACCGATTCAGGTAGCGGATGCCATGGAAATCGGAGAATTACTCCTTCCCTTACCGGAACCTCCCAAGCCGAAAAAACGCCGTTTCCTCAAAGGACTGAGCATTTATGCTTTGTTATTGGCGGCAGTGGTCGCCGTCGCACTGTGGTTTTTTTACAGTTTTCTTGACCAATACGAAGCCAAAACTCCCAACGCCGCGTTGAACAACTATCTCAACCGAGTGGCAATGGAAGATTATGAATCGCTGTACGCCACATCGGGGTTTGAGGAAACACCGCTAAACACAAAGAAACAATATATTTCTTATTTGGCATCGTTATACGACAACGCGGAAGACCTATCCTATCGGGAACAAGTCACAACGGACAAATCCATACGTCGTTTCTCGCTGTACAGCGGTAACACCAAACTTTCCAATCTCACATTGATGCGCAGTCCGGAGGGCGATGGCACGGCGTGGTATGTGTCTACCGAAATTACCTATCAAGAACCGTATCATTTGTTTGTGTCCGAAGACGTGCGGTTGACAATCAACGATACCGATGTCAACCTTCTGGCGTTGGAACCGAAAGAGGTCCAAACCAACTTGTTCCCCACCGTAGACGGTGCAGAACTGACGTTGCCGGTCGTTTATGAATATGTTTTGGAAGATTTATTCACGGCGCCCATCCTCACCGGATTAACACTAAACGGCGACCAATGTACCATCCGGCAAGAAGGTCAAAACCTCTATGTCGTCGCACCGACTGCCGAGGAAGAGCGTCAAGTAGAAGAAACCTTGGCAATTGAAGTAGCCACAACGTATGCCAAATTTGTGGCACGCGATGCATCACGTACCAAACTGCTGAGCTACATTCACAAAGACAGCGAGTTGTATCAAACCATTCGCAATTTCAGCAACACGTGGTTTAATACCCACGAATCGTATGAGTTCCGTGATATCACGGTAACGCAGTTCCAACGGTATGCAGCAAATGATTTTTCCTGCGTAGACAATTTCCAACCGGTATATGTGTACGAGGGAAAAACCATTCAGGCGGCACCCGTCCACTATCGGATGTCTTTCCTCAACATTGAGGGTGAATGGATGCTATATTCCTTGACACAGACCGTCGCCGATACTGCCGGTACAACCGATTCAACCACAACGGATGCTACCACAACCACAGAGGCAACGTTGACCACAACCACAGCTACCCCATAACACAGCACAGGAGGTAATGAACGTGAACCGCTTTCTGAAAGATACTGTCTTGGCACCGGAAAGCGGATTACGTCTGCTTGCCTCCTGGTTTTTTTGTTGCTCTCTGTTTGAGATATTCCGTCTGGTCTACCTTCCGTCCATTCCGCTGTTTGTACTATTCTTGGTTATCGGTTTTACCTTGTTATCCGTTGTTCAGCACTACACCGCATGGCCGCGCCTGACCGCGGTTGCCTTGGCGATGTCTGCCTCGTTTTATGCGTTTGTACTGGTAGCCTACCGCACCACCACAACCAGTTTCCCCTTGTTGGTGTTAATTGTATTTGCACTGGGATTGGTGTTGCTTCCTCTGTTGCATCGTGAGCGCGGTGCCTTACTTCCCGTCCCCGTCTCACGGCGACTGTGTTTGGCAGCGTGTTTAGCGGTAGGCGTGTTCTTCACAGTCGTTCTCGGCACCATCTCCTGCTTGAGATATTTGACTTTTTCATCTCCCAACTACGATTTCGGGATTTTTTGTCAAATGTTTCATAATATGAAGGAAACGCTATTACCGACGGTATCGTGTGAACGCAATGAGATTATGTCACATTTTGCCGTACATATTTCCCCTATCTACTATGTGCTGTTACCGGTCTATGCCCTGTTCCCCTCACCGCTGACCTTGCAGATTTCCCAGACACTGATTTTAGTCAGCGGCATCATCCCGTTATATCGATTGGCACGGCATTTTCGCTTGTCTTATGCGATGACCGTGCTGTGCGTTTTGCTCTACGCCACCTATCCGGCGGTTTCCACCGGTTGTTTCTACGACATACACGAAAACTGCTTTTTGGTGCCGTTATTGCTGTGGTTGTTCGTCTGTTATGAACAACAGCACACGCGCCTGATGTGGATACCGGCTTGCCTGATACTCGCTGTCAAAGAGGATGCGGCAGTATATCTGGCGTTTTTCGCCCTGTATATCTGGTGGATACGCCGGGACGCAAAACGCGGCATCCCGTTGTTATGCGCGGCGGTACTCTGGTTTGCGGTGGCGGTGTTTTTGTTGCAACAATTCGGCACCGGTGCGATGTTCGGTCGCTACCGCGATTTACTGAATTCCGCCCGAGAAACCGGCGGTTTGTTCGGCACACTACTGCGTGACCCGGCCTTGTTTTTAGAGCAAATGGTCAGAGAAACCACCCTATCTCAAAAGATAATCTGGTTGTTGCAATTGTTGTTGCCGCTGGGGGCGTTACTATGGACACCCCGTGGACACTACGGACGTTTGTTTTTGTTGTGTCCTCTCCTGCTCAACCTGTTAACCCATTACGCCTACCAGTTCAACATCAATTTCCAGTACACATTCGGTGTGATTCCGTTTTTACTGTATCTATTGTTGCAAAACGCGGCGGATAATCCACCGAAGTTCCGTCGTAATCAGTTGATTTTCGGTGCCATCACCGCCTGCTTGATGTACACCATGTTGGTGATGCCGACATTCAGTCATTATGTCGGCGGATATGTGCAACGCTATGACACATATACCGCCTTGGAAACGGCACTGGATACCATTCCCGACAATGTTTCCGTAACGGCATCCACGACATTGGTAGCGCATTTATCGCAACGCCGCGAATTGTATGAAGATGTGTACCATAAAGAACCGGATACCGCCTATGTGGCATTGGATTTACGGGGGGCTTTTCAACCGCAGTCGGAAAAATACCGCACGTTGTGTGTGAAAAAAGGGTATACCGTTGTCAAGGAAACAGACGGCATCATCCTGATTCTGAAAGCACCCAACACCCACTAGTTCAATATAATCACAACAGCACCGCCGAAATCGGCGGTGCTGTTTGCATAAATTAAGAAATCTTTTCCCTATTCCCCTTGCTTTTTACGGAAAGTATGGTATATAATAAGAAATACGGTTTTTCACGGAAGGAACGAAGAAAAATGAAACGAAATGAAATCGCTTCGGTATACGCAGATGCTCAAGCGCTCGGCGGTTCTCAACTAACGGTTTGCGGTTGGGTGCGTACGTTGCGCCAATCGAAAAATTTAGCGTTTATCGAACTCAATGACGGCAGTTGCCAGCGCAACCTGCAAATCATTGTGGAGCAAAATCGGCTGAACAATTTTGAGGAAATTTGTCATCAAAATGTCGGTGCGGCATTGTGTGTCCAAGGCGAACTGGTGTTAACTCCGGAGGCTAAACAGCCGTGTGAAATTCACGCCAACGTCATCGAGGTAGAAGGTACTTCCACCTCCGATTATCCGTTGCAGAAAAAGCGCCATTCTCTGGAATTTCTGCGTAGTATTGCGCATCTGCGTCCGCGTACCAACACATTCAGTGCGGTGTTTCGTGTGCGTTCGGTAGCTGCGTATGCGATTCATCGTTTTTTTCAAGAACGCGGCTTTGTATATGCACACACACCGCTGATTACCTCCAGCGATTGCGAAGGTGCCGGTGAGATGTTCCACGTAACCTCTTTGGATTTGGACAACGTCCCGCGTACGGAAGACGGCAAAGTGGATTACAGCGAGGATTTCTTCGGGAAGCACACGTCACTGACCGTCTCCGGTCAGTTGGCCGGTGAATGTATGGCGATGGCGTTTGGCAAAATCTACACCTTCGGCCCCACGTTCCGTGCCGAGCGTTCGTTTACGGCGCGTCACGCCGCCGAGTTTTGGATGATTGAACCGGAAGTGGCATTTGCCGACTTGCAGGACAATATGGACTTGGCGCAAGATATGATTACCTATGTAATTCGTTATCTGCTGGAAAACTGTCCCGACGAAATGAAATTCTTCAATGATTTCTACGACAAGACATTGTTGGAGCGCCTAAATGCCTTGGTTAACGCGGATTTTGTCCGTGTGACTTATACGGAGGCAATCGCAATTTTGGAACAACACAAAGAGAATTTTGAATATCCGGTATTCTGGGGTTGCGATTTACAAACCGAGCACGAACGCTATTTAACCGAGCAAGTATATCAAAAACCGGTCTTTGTGACGGATTACCCGAAAGAAATTAAAGCGTTTTATATGCGCTTAAACGACGATGGGAAAACGGTTGCGGCGATGGATTTATTGGTGCCCGGCGTAGGCGAAATCATTGGCGGCAGCCAACGCGAAGAGCGCTTGGAGTTGCTTGAAAAACGTATGGATGAATTACAACTCAACCGCGACGATTACTGGTGGTACTTGGATTTGCGCCGCTACGGCGGTGCAACGCACTCCGGTTTCGGTTTGGGCTTTGAGCGATTGATTTTGTATGTAACCGGCATGGCAAATATCCGTGACGTGTTACCTTTCCCTCGCACCACCGGTTCGGCCGAATTTTGAGTTTGCGTGTTTTCAATCCCTTTCCCGTTATCCGGAAAGGGATTTTGTCTGTTTTTTTCGAGTTTTTTAAGTTTTTTTGCAAGAAATAAAAATTTAACTTGCAAAACGTTTTGACATATATTACAATATACAAGTTATTTGTGAGAGGAGTGTTGTCTGTGTCTACCATTGCCTTGTTAACACAAGAAGAACTGACACGTCGTTTGGCGGAATGTCAAGCACAGTATGCCGCGTATAAAGCACAAGGATTGTCCTTGGATATGTCGCGCGGCAAGCCCGGTCCCGAACAACTGGACATTTCGATGGGAGTGCTCAACTGCGTCAATATGCGTGACGGATATACCGTGGATAACACCGATACACGCAACTACGGTTTGGTGGATGGTCTACCGGCTGCCAAAGCCTTATTTGCCGACCTGTTGGGCGTTCCTGCCGATACGATAATTGTCGGCGGCAACTCCAGTTTGAATATGATGTTTGATTATATTACGCAGGCAATGATTTCCGGTATCTGCGGGCATGAGCCGTGGTGTCGTCAGGGGGAAATTAAGTTTCTCTGCCCTGTTCCCGGATACGACCGCCATTTTGCCGTCACGCAGCGGTACGGCATTACGATGTTGCCGGTTCCGATGACCGCCGATGGCCCGGATATGGACACGGTCGAATTGCTCGTCAATGACCCGGCTGTCAAAGGTATTTGGTGTGTCCCGATGTACTCGAATCCCGAGGGCATCACCTATTCGGATGAAACCGTACGGCGCTTTGCGCGTTTGAAACCTGCAGCAGAGGATTTTCGTATTATGTGGGATAACGCCTACTGCGTGCATCATTTGAACGATACGCCGGACCGGTTGCTGAACCTTTATGAAGAAGCCCTTGCCGTCGGAAACGAAGATTTGGTCATCCAATTTACCTCAACTTCAAAAATCAGTTTTCCGGGTGCCGGTGTGGCGGCGTTGGCGGCAAGTCCTGCCAACATTGCCGATATTAAAGCGCGTATGACCATCCAAACCATCGGCCACGACAAAATCAATATGTTGCGCCATGTGCGGTATTTCAAGAATGCAGACGGTGTACGTGAACATATGAAATGCCACGCGGCCATCCTGCGCCCGAAGTTTGACATCGTACTCAATACGCTGGAACAACGATTGGGTGGAACCGGTATCGCCCAATGGCATCGACCGAACGGCGGCTATTTTGTCTGTGTACGGTTGATGGACGGCACCGCGTCGGAAACGGTACGGTTGCTTAAAGAAGCCGGCGTCACGTTAACACCGGCCGGTGCAACGTATCCGTACGGGAATGACCCCTACGATGCCACGTTACGGATTGCCCCCTCTTATCCCTCTGTCACCGATTTGCAAACGGCTATGGATTTGTTCTGCATCTGTGCTCAAATCGCGTGTTTGACACAATTATTAAAACAATAAGGTCAGCCATAAGGCAAACGCCTACCGTCCGGTAGGCGTTTGCCTGTTATACGGACGTTTTTCATCTTCGCCGTATCTTTTGATTGACTTTTCGGACAAAATCCCCTATAATATTTTTTATATGGTATTTACTGTTACTATGGGAGGATTGACCGATGAAGCGAACACCGAAATCCGTTTTTTTCATCGTCACAATACTCATCCTCGTACTGGCCTATACGTCGTTTTTCGGCGTATATACCAACTACGGTGACCGAGTAGACACGATGATTCGCGGAGCATTTGACATTCGTACCGGCATTGACATCAGCGGCGGCGTGGAAGTAACGTTTGCACCTGAAGATGATACAATCAATGCTACCGACGACCAGATTAACTCGATGAAAGAAGTTATCGTGCGTCGTATGATTGCGAATAACATCACCGACTATGAAGCCTATACGGATTTGGATAACGACCAAGTCATTGTCCGGTTCCCGTGGAAAAAGGGTGAAAAAGAATTTGATGCGGCGGGTGCCATTAAAGAACTCGGCAAAACCGCACAGTTGGAATTCTATTTGGACACCTCTTCGTCCTCGAAAAAGCCGAGCAAAGACAAGTTGGTACTGACCGGAAAGTCTGTTGCCAAAGCCGTAGCCGGCTTTGACCAAGAAACCAGCGAGCCGTTGGTTTCGTTGGAATTGGATAAAGAGGGTGCTAAGGCATTTTCCACCGCCACCAAGACACAAAAAGACTTGAACGGCGCCAGTGGCACCACAAACACCATTTCGATTTGGTTGGATGACGAGATGATTTCCAACCCCTCCGTCAACGCACATATTACGGATGGTAAGGCTCAAATTTCCGGTGGTTTTGCGGAATATAGCGAAGCCTCCAATCTGGCGAATCTTATCAACTCCGGTGCGTTGCCTTTCAGCATTACCGCCAAAAACACAAGCACCATTGCTGCTACGTTGGGTGACCGCGCATTGGAAATGATGGTGTTCTCGGGTATTGTCGCCTTCATCCTGATTTCCATTTTCATGCTGGTTTACTATCGTCTGCCCGGTTTTGTGGCTGTGATTTGCTTGCTCGGTCAAGTTGCCGGCTCGATTGCCGCGGTGTCGGGTTACTTCGGTGTTTTCAACAGCTTCACATTGACCTTACCCGGTATTGCCGGTATCATCCTGTCCATCGGTATGGGTGTGGATGCCAACATCATTACGGCTGAACGTATCAAGGAGCAAATCCGCATGGGTAAAACCATTGATAGTGCGATTAGCAACGGTTGCCAAGAATCTTTCTCCGCCATCTTTGACGGTAACGTGACGGTCATTATTGTATCCATCGTATTGATGGGCGTATTCGGACCTCCGGACAGTTTCTTTGCCGTTTTGTTAAAACCGATACTGTCGTTCTTCCCCGTAGCGACCAGCGGTACAGTGTATGCATTCGGTTATACGCTGTTAATCGGTATCATCTTTAACTTCATTATGGGCGTGACTTGCTCGCGACTGATGTTGAAATCGGTTTCGCGTTTCAAGTTCCTTCGTAAGCCCTGGCTGTTGGGAGGTAAGCGCGCATGAAAAACTTTAACTATGTGGGAAACCTCAAACGGTTTTATCTGATTTCCGGCATTATACTGGCTATCGGCATTATTTTCAACATCATTTTCGGTGTCCAACTGGATATTTCCTTTACCGGCGGTACCTTGTTACGATACGGCTATGAAGGCAAAAT
>JAZSOY010000225.1:0-5875 GCA_045537155.1 Acutalibacteraceae bacterium | reverse complement strand
CCGACTTAGCGTCTACCCGTCACGCCATTTCCCGTCCGAGTTACCGCACGCTGGGCAAGGGCGACATCATTCAGCTCAACCTGTCGGCAAAAATCGACGGTTACTCCCCCTCCATCGGTCTGCCGGTGTGTCTGGGTAAATTGACCGACGAGAAACGCCGCTATGTGGAATTCTGCTTGCAAGCGCACAACTGGACCGTCGACCAGATTAAAGCCGGCGTGATGGCGTCTGACATTGCCAAGGGCTTCTACAAACTGTACTGCGACAACGGATTCAAAGATGCGTATGTCTACGGCCCGTGCCACGGCACCGGTATGATTGAAGTGGAAGCACCGTGGATGGAGACCTCCTCCGACTACGTGTTGCAGCCCAATATGACCTTCCAAGTGGATACCTTTATCTCCGGCCCGACCTTCGGTCTGCGTTGGGAAAAGGGTATCGTTGTGACCGAGAACGGTTGCGAATCCACCGGCGGCCAGCTGGGCAAAATCTATGAGTTGGATGTGTAATTGCTATCTGTTATGAACGGACGTGCCCGAAGCAGGCAAGCAGTCGCCATTTCAGACGGTTTGACGAAACGACGCCCCAACTCAGCCTGAAAGCGCTCAAAGAGCGCATTTGGGGTGCGGAGAAATAACGAGAATCCCTCTCGTCTATCCGGCATCGCTATGGTCAAACAAAAAACGCAAGGTGATAATCTCTCACCTTGCGTTTTTGCATGTATGCATAGCGGTGTGTGTCGCGGTATGCTGCTCCACTTTTTACCAATTTGGTGTCTTTTGTCAGGGAAAGACACTTGACGAAAGATAGACAAGCCGTTATAATGGGAATAGGCTGTATCGGTGTGCCCTGCGATAAGGGGATGCCGTTCCAGCAAACACAGCGTTCAAGAAGGAAAGGGGTATCACTGTCATGCAGGAGTTTGACCTCAAACTACTCTGTACTCTCTTGTTGGCAAAAATCCGATGGATTATTGTGAGCATTGCCGTTGGCGTGTTGTTGTTCGGCTCGTATGCCTATTTCTTGGTGCCGGAAACCTACACCGCCACTTCTAAAATTTACATCCGCAATACCAAAGAGGATTACGATATTAACGGCACGACCAGTAGCAATCTGACTGCCGGTCAGCAGTTGGTGGAAATCTATTCGGTCCATATGAAAACCGAACCGGTCATCACACAAGCGATTGCGCGATTGAACGGTCGTGTCACACCCGGCCAGTTGCGTGCCGCCGCCTCCGCCAACACGATGGGCGAAACGTCGTGGATTACCATTTCCGTCACGATGAACACGCCCGCCCTCGCGATGGATGCGTGTGCGGCCTTGTCCGATGCCTCGGTCGCGGCATTTGCGGATTTGGAAGCCGCTTCCGCGTCGGTGCGCGAATATCCGCAAGGTGCGCCGAAAACCAATCCCAACGTCGCTCGAACCGCGATGCTCGGGGGAATATTCGGCGCGGTGGTGTCGGCTGTCATCATCGTTCTGCGCCAGTTGATGGATACCACCGTGCACGACAAGCACGACCTGATGGCGCACGTCGATGTGCCGGTGCTGGGTGAAATTCCGAGTTTTAACGTGACTACGAAATCCCGCAAAAGAAGGGGGTATACTCATGCCTAAACGTCCTTCGAAAAAAGCCGGCGACCAGCGCCCGATTGCGTCCACGTTTCAGATTGTGGAGGCGTATAAGACCATTCGTACCAATCTCTTATTTGCGTTGGCCCCCGGTTCGAATAAAATTGTGATTATCTCCAGCGCGGAACCGAACGCCGGTAAATCCACCGTGTCTTGCAATCTCGCTATCACGATGGCACAAACCGGTGCGCGCGTGTTGCTGATTGACGCCGACCTGCGCAAGCCGTCGCAACACAAGACGTTCCGCGTCAACAAAACCAATGGGTTGTCGCGGATTCTCAGCGGGCAAGTGCCCGTAGAGGACTGCATCTGCCGCGAAGTGGCGCGCGGTTTGGACTTGATACCCAGCGGTTCGTTGCCGCCCAACCCCTCGGAGTTGTTGGGTTCGGACGCTATGCAGGAATTGTTGGAGCGCTTATCGGTCGAATACGACTATATTTTCATTGACACACCGCCGCTGGGCGTGGTGTCGGATTCGTTGGTGTTGGCGAAGCACGCCGCCGGCACGGTGCTGGTCACCCGTCAGGGGCAGACCACCTACGACGAAGTGGAACAAGCCGTGAAAAGCGTTCGCAATGTGGAAGGCGCGGTGTTGGGCGTCATTGTATCGGATATGCGGGAAAATCCGCGTTCCTACGGCCGTTACACTCGCTATCATTATTACAAGGCGTACGATTACAGTTACGATACGCCGGACGAAGAGTCGGTATAACGTCTCTTTAGTTTGACAATAAGGATGTGTTGATTTGAGCACCAAAAAGCAGTGCGGTTCTCGGCTGTTTGCCTTTTTCGGCCGCCATTTTGCGGCGTTTCGGGGCGTATTGGTCGCTTTACTGGATATTCTGTTGCTGACCGGCAGTTCGTTGTTGGTGTTTACGCTGGCGTGTTTTCAGTGGGGCGGGTTCTCGCTGGTATCCAGTGATACTCCCTTGCCGTCGCACTTTTGGTTGTGGCAATTTCTGTTGCTCACTGCCTGCGTTGTGGCATTTTTAATCGTGTTCCGTGTGCAAAACAGTTTGTGGCGGTACGCGTCTACCCACGAATATTTGATGTTACTGGCCGCCGGCGGATGCGGTTACGCATTGTATTCGCTGCTGGCCTACTGGGTGTGGCGTCAGGCGATGCCGCCGGCATTGGCGTTGCTCACGGTCGCTTTGGCCGTGTTGTTGATGCTGGTTGTGCGGTTGTTGTATCGCCAATATCGAGAAGTCAAAACCGCCCATAAACTCCCCTCGCGCCACGGTGACCCGGTCGTGATTGTGGGTGCCGGCGGTGCCGGTGCGATGGTGCTGGACGAGTTTGCACGTAATAAGCGGAACACCCTGCACCCCGTGTGTATGGTGGACGACGACCCGGCCAAAATCGGGTGCGTACTGCATGGTCTGCCGATTGAGGGGCCCATCAGCCGCCTACCGGATATTCTCACACAATACCGCGCGCACGAAGTGCTGATTGCCATTCCTTCGGCGGATAAACTGCGGTTGCGTGAGATTTTTGACATCTGCACCAACACGGGATGCCGCGTGCGCGTGTTGCCGGATTTGCTGGCACTGTCCAATAAATCCTCTTTGTTACAACAAGCACGTGCCGTTTCGGTGGAAGATTTGCTCGGTCGCGAAACGGTGTCGTTGACCGGCGATGAACTGCCGGCACTCATTCGCGACAAAGTGGTGATGGTCACCGGCGGCGGTGGTTCGATTGGTTCGGAACTCTGCCGACAAATTGCCAAACACCATCCGCGTCGCTTGGTGATTGTGGATATTTACGAGAATTACGCCTACGATATTCAGCAAGAACTGCGGAACCAGTATGCCGATTCGCTGGATTTGTGCGTGGAAATTGCCTCGGTGCGCGACGCGCACAAAGTCGACCTGCTGTTCGCACGGTATCAACCGCAAATCGTGTTGCATGCCGCGGCGCACAAGCACGTGCCGTTGATGGAGCATTGCCCCGAAGAAGCCGTTCGCAACAATGTGTTCGGCACGTACAACGTCGTCACGGCAGCCGACCGACATCGCGTGGAACGGTTCATTCTGGTGTCTACCGATAAAGCGGTCAACCCCACCAACGTGATGGGGGCGACCAAACGGTTGTGCGAAATGATTGTCCAGAGTATGGCAACCATCAGCAACACACAATACGCCGCCGTGCGGTTCGGTAATGTGTTAGGCTCCAACGGTTCGGTGATTCCGTTGTTCCAGCGTCAGATTAACAACGGCGGACCGGTCACATTGACCGACAAGCGTATTATTCGGTATTTTATGACGATTCCCGAAGCCGCGCAACTGGTATTGCTTGCCGGTGCGATGGCTCAACGCAATGAGATTTTTGTGTTGGATATGGGTTCGCCGGTACGCATTTTGGAACTGGCGGAAAACCTCATTCGTCTGTCGGGCTTTACGCCGTATGAGGACATCGACATCGTCGAAACCGGTTTGCGTCCGGGTGAAAAATTGTACGAAGAATTGCTGACACGCAGTGAGGAACTGACCGATACCACCAATCGCAAAATCTTCATCGAACGGCAAATACATCCGGTCACGCCGGAAGAGTTGCAGGACAAATTCCGTCAACTGGAAGAGGCGTTGGCAACCGACGATGCTGCCGTGTTGGTGGAAACGATGCACCGCATCGTCCCGACGTTCCGCACCGCGGAAGAGGTCAACGCGCAAGCGATTGCCGATTTGGATTACAGTAAAGTGCATCATCAATAATCAAACAAAGAACAGGGCAAGGAATGATAGTATTCCTTGCCCTGTTTTTGTGTTTTACTCACCCACGAGGCACTTACAGATGTTGCTTGTCTGTGGGGTTGTTGACGATGCCGAATGCCACCAGCACCGGCAACAACACGTTGAGCAAGCCGTCCACCGTGTCCTCGATGTCCACGCCGCCGAATTCTTTGGCGCAGAACACCGCCAACGCGCCGAGCGACACCCACAACGCCCAAGAACGCAATCGAGAGCGTATACTCATTTGGTTATCCTCCTTTGATGACCGCCGCCATAATAGCCGCGACCAGCGCTGTCACTACCGCCGTCAGTACGGCGGCCACGGCGGTGTTCCACCGCTTGACCGGTACTGCCAGCAAGCCTTTGACATCCTGCTTGATTTCCCGAACATCACTGTCCATATCGGTTTGCTTTTGGGCAATGGCGGCGACACTTTGCATCAGTTCCGTGATATCTTCTTGCCGCCGTTCCACCTCGTCCAACCGATGTTGGTTGGATTTGGCACGGCTTTCCACCTCGGACAACCGATGTTCAATTTCCACGACGTTCATTGCCTACTCACCCTTCGACACGATTTCCATACGGAGACCGTCCAGCGGTTTGCCAAACACACCGGCATACCCGTCGCCGGTGTCGTCGGCGGCATCGGTGCACCAGCGGTGCCACGTACTGTTGCCAAGCGAAGTCGCACAATAGCGTACCGCGTACCCCTCGTCGCCGTCCCACACCGCCTGCAAAGCGTCGACCGGTACGCCACGCACGCCGGCCCAACTGCTTTGACTGGTCACCCACGGCAACCATGCGCCGTTTTGGTGAACACGATAGCGGAGCACACCGGCGGTGGGGCGAATCTGGACGGCGGTAATGGGTTTGCCGTAAATACCGGCATACCCATCGGCACCCGTCCCCCAATTCGTTACCCACGGCAACCACCGCCCACCGACATAGACGCGGTAGGTGACCGCAATGGGTTCGGGTGTCGGCAGGGCGGCGGCAAGATAAGGCGTCGGGTTGATACGACTGCCGTCGCGGCGCACCTCAAAATGCAGGTGCGTACCATAACTGTTGCCGGTGTTGCCCATCGTGCCCAAGACCTGCCCCGTCTGCACGACTTGCCCGTGTTTCACTTTCACCGAGGCGAGATGCGCATACAGCGTTTCGTAGCCGCCGCTGTGGCGCAGTTTGACACAGTTGCCGTAACTCGCGTTGCCGGTAGCGCCGCGGTTGTTTTTGTGTCCGGTTTGGCAAAAAACCACCGTGCCGGCGGTGTGCGCGATGACCGGTTCTCCCCATGCGTGCACCCGTCCGAGGTCCACGCCGCGATGCGTGCTCTTATGCCCCTGCGTGATGCGGTTCACTCCGTTTTTTAAGACTCTGCTAGACATAGAGCGCCGCCTCCGTTTCTCTCTGCGCGGTTTCTGCCTCTGCGGCGGTGATTTCGCGCCAGTTATCCGCGCTGTCACCATCACCCAGCCACAACTCCGTCGCATAGATTTCGCCATTCGTCA
>JAZSOY010000125.1:0-5141 GCA_045537155.1 Acutalibacteraceae bacterium | reverse complement strand
CCTTTTTGGAGGACATTCAAAAGCGTTTGCAGGAACGTATGCAGGAGTTTGGACTACAACCGTACATCAGCGGCCGTTTGAAGAGCATTACCGGTATCTATCGCAAAATGTATATGCATGGTCGTTCGTTTGACGAGATTTATGATATTTATGCGGTGCGTGTGATTGTGGATACGGTCAACGACTGCTATAATGTGCTGGGAATCGTACACGATTTGTTCCATCCGATTCCCAGTCGATTTAAGGATTATATTTCCACACCGAAAAGCAATATGTATCAATCGTTGCATACCACGGTTATTAGCCACGAAAAAATTCCGTTTGAAATACAGATTCGCACGTGGGATATGCATCGCACAGCAGAATATGGTATCGCCGCACACTGGAAATACAAGTTGGGAATGCAGAAAAAAGACCGCTTGGAAGATAAAGTGGCGTGGGTACGACAGTTCATTGAAAACCAGCAAGATGTAGACGATGCCGTGGATATTGTACAGTCCATCAAGACGGATTTGTCGGCCGATGACGTTTTTGTGTTTACGCCGCGAGGCAAAGTGGTGAATCTACCGCGCGGAGCGACCGTCATTGACTTCGCGTATGCCATTCACTCCGAGGTAGGCAACCGTATGGTGGGTGCCAAAGTAGACGGGCGTATTGTGTCGATAGACTATCAGGTCAAGACCGGTGAAATTGTGGAAATTCTTACCAGTACGACACCCAATCGCGGCCCCAGCCGTGACTGGTTGCAACTGGTGAAAACCAGTGAAGCGCGCAACAAAATCCGCGCATGGTATAAGCGTGAACGCCGCGAAGAAAACATTGAGCAGGGCAAGGAAGAATTGGAACGCGAGATGTCACGCAATTTTATTCGCCTGACAGATGAGGATTTACAGGACTTCTTGCAGACGCAGGCGAAACGGCAACACTGCGCTTCGGTGGACGATTTTTATGCGGCTATCGGGTATGGCGGTATTTTGCTGTCGCGACTGATTCCGCGTATGAAAGACGATGCCCAAAAATATGCCAAAACCGAACCCGTGACATCGAGCACCGTTCCGGTGCACACCCACCGTCATCACAACGGTGGTGTGATTATCGATACGATGGATAACTGCTTGGTGAAGTTTGCCCGTTGTTGCAATCCGGTACCGGGCGATGATATTGTGGGATTTATTACGCGCGGATATGGCGTATCCATTCATCAACGCGATTGTACCAACGTTCCGAAAGATTTAGAACACTGTGCCGAACCGGAACGCTGGGTGGCAGTGCGTTGGGAAGATTCGATTCGTGAAGAATTCAAAGCGGAGTTGCGTGTGTCGGCCACTGAGCGCATTGAATTGTTGAAAGATATGACAACGCAATTGGCGGCGATGCACGTAATGATATACGGGATGCAGGCGCGCGAATGCCGCGACAACAAGGCAGAAATACTCATCACCGTCGGTGTGAACAGTGTTCAGCATTTACAAGAAGTTATCGCACGGCTGATGCGTATTCGCGGCATTATCGCGATTGAACGAAGTGGAGTGTAATAGCAATGAAAGCAGTGTTTCAACGCATATACGATGCGTCGGTGACTGTGGAGGGACAGACTGTCGGCAGTGTCGGGAATGGTGCGCTCGTTTTACTCGGTGTTTTGCACGACGATACGGAAGAACAGGCACGGATAATGGCGCAAAAAATCGCGAATTTACGCGTGTTTACGGATGCGGCTGACAAAATGAATTTATCGTTGTTGGATATTCACGGTGAAGCGTTGGTGGTGTCCAATTTTACGTTGGCCGCCAACTGCTCACACGGGCGTCGTCCGGAATTTTTAGCGGCAGCGCGTCCGGAGAAAGCAGAGCCATTATATGAGTACTTTATGCAAGAGTTACGCTCGCTCGGTATTGTTGTGTCATCCGGTCAGTTCGGCGCAGATATGACGGTTACGATGAACGGCCATGGTCCCGTAACGATTGTTTTGGACACTGCCGATTGGGAGAAAAAGAGATGACGGTTACGTATTATCCGGTAGGTAATTATCAAGCCAACTGCGTCATTGCGTCGGATGAGCAGGGGCACTGTGTTGTTATCGACCCCGGCGACGAAGCCCCGCGATTATTATCGTTATTAAAAACAAAAGGGGACATTGTCGATGCGGTTTTGTTAACGCATGCGCACTTTGACCATTTGTTAGCCGTTCGAGAGGTACAAGAGCAGACGGGGGCACCGCTGTTTTTGCACGCTGACGATGTCGATGCCTTGGAGGATGTCGGACGCAGTATGATTCCGGCGTATCGGTTGCCGTATCCGTTGTGCGCCGACCGCTTGTTGCAAGATGGCGATAGTATTACGTTCGGCAACGCGACGTTAACGGTAATACATACACCGGGACACACACCGGGTAGTTGTTGTTATTACGGCGATGGTTGGTTGATTGCCGGAGATACCTTGTTTGCCGGCAGTATCGGCCGTACCGATTTTGTCGGTGGTAATTTGGGGCAGATGCGAGAAAGTTTGCGTCGCTTGGCAACCTTGCCGGATGCGGTACGCGTGGTGTCCGGTCACGGTGAGGAAACAACCATTGGTGTTGAGCGGCGGTGTAATCCGTTTCTTGCAGGAGTGTAAGTTATGAATTTGATATTGCAGGGACATACGTTTCACTTTGAACTGCAGAACATTTGCCGCTTGTTTTTCCCACAAGAAAAAATACAGATACCGGACTGTGAGACGATTGCGGAGGCTGGTATTACGGCTGTCACTCGGTGCTGTCAAGGCGAAGAAACCACCGAGTTGTTTTGCCGTTTAGTATGGGATGATTTTGACCAGTCCTTGACGGCATCGGTGTCGAATCGGCATCCGGAATACCGCGACGAATGTGAATTGGTATTATGTGAATTGTTGTATCGTTTATTTGTCGATATGTGCGGTACCACGCAGGATTGGGGACTGGTAACCGGCGTTCGTCCGGTAAAATTATTGCGCCGACTGACTGCCGAGTGGGGACCTGACCGAGCGTTGGCGTGGATGCGTGAACGCTTGCTTGTCAATGAACAGAAACTGGCCTTGTGTCGGGATACGTTGGCGGTAGAGAATGGTCTACTGGCGTTGTCGCGACCGGAATCGTTTAGCCTCTATGTGTCGATACCGTTTTGCCCAACGCGATGTGATTATTGCTCCTTTGTTTCACAGACGGTGACACGGGCCGTGAAATTGATACCGGAATACGTGCAATTGCTTTCCGATGAACTGGCCTATACCGGTGCTCTGGCACGGGAATTGGGCTTACGCTTGGAAACTGTCTATTTTGGAGGAGGCACGCCGACCACCTTAACGGCCGAGCAGTTGACCATGTTGACCGATACGATTGCCACCCATTTTGATTTGTCTACGGTGCGTGAATATACCGTGGAGGCAGGTCGTCCGGATACGGTGACGGAAGCCAAAATGCACGCACTCAAAGCGGCAGGGGTGACGCGTATCAGCATCAATCCACAAACGCTGAATGACGCGGTGCTGCAACACATCGGTCGTCGCCATACGGTAGCCCAATTTTACGATGCGTTTGCGATGGCGCGGCGGTGCGGACATACGAATATCAATACCGATTTGATTGCCGGTTTGCCGGAAGACTCGTATGACAGTTTTTGTCACACCTTGGATGGCGTGTTGTCGCTATCACCCGAGAGTATTACCGTGCATACGCTGTCTATGAAACGTGCCGCCAACTTAACTTTACAAAAACGTGCCGATTACCGTGTGGCGGATACGGCGGCACGTATGATTGCCCAGACAGCACAACGTTTACCGGCAGAGGGATATCGCTCGTATTACTTGTATCGGCAAAGCCGGACCGTGGGGAATCAAGAAAATGTGGGTTGGGCACGTGCCGGTTTTGAGAGTTTATATAATGTATATATCATGGATGAAACACACACCATCTTAGGGTGTGGTGCCGGTGCGGTATCCAAACTGAAAGAGCCCGGTACTGATTATTTGGAACGGATATTCAATTATAAATTCCCGTATGAATATAATGCGGATTTCTCGGAGACGCTGAAACGGAAGGATACGGTTCGCACATTTTACGAAAGGGTGAGAAAATGAATCGTGTATTCACGCCCCGTCGTTTGGACGCGCAGGATATTCTGAAACAATTACAATACGAGCCGCAGGCAGCGGTCGACGCAGAAGGTGCGCGTTACGAATCTGAGGTGCGTGCGGTGGCGGAGCAGTTGCGAGAAACGATGCCGGACCGCTGTTTGGTGCTACTGTCCGGCCCGTCGGCGTCGGGGAAAACCACCACGGCGCTCAAATTGGAACGGTATCTGCAAACCGGTGGACGCGAAGCCTATACCGTATCCTTGGATAATTTTTACCAAGGATATGGCAAAGCACCGCGCCTGCCGGACGGCAGTTTCGATTATGAATCGGTGAACGCGCTCAATTTACCGTTGTTGCGTACGTGCATGGAGGAATTGTTAAGCGACGGATGCACGCAGTTGCCGGAATTTGATTTTATGAACCATCAACCGAAACCGCATCGTCGGGAATTGCGTGTTCCGAATGGTTCGGTTGTGATTTTTGAGGGAATTCATGCCTTGCATCCTCTGTTGCGTGAGCAACTGCCGGAGGAGCAGATTTTCACGATGTTTATCAACGTGATGTCACCCATTGAGTATCAGGGAAAAACACTGTTTACACAACGGGATTTGCGGTTGATACGGCGGTTGTTACGCGATTTACGGTTTCGCAACAGTTCGCCGGAAAATACGATGGATATGTGGCGCCAGGTGGTACGGGGAGAAGAGTTATATTTGTTTCCCTACGCGGATACGGCTACCGTGGCGTTTGATACCACCCACGCGTATGAACCGGCGGTATTTGCTTCACAATTATTGCCGTTTTTGCGTGCTTTGCCGGAGAATAGCCGTCACCAACCAATCATACAACACCTGATTACGGGACTGTCTGTTTTTGAGCCTTTCCCCGTCACCAAACTGCCGGCAGAGGCACTGTTACGCGAATTTGTTGGATAGGTCTTGTAATTCGGTGGAAAATTCTTTATAATTGATATGTAAAATAGTATAAAAAGGAGCGATGAAGTATGGCAGCATTCGGAGATGTCTTATCCCGCGCAAAAGCCGTTGCTACAG
>JAZSOY010000039.1:0-2967 GCA_045537155.1 Acutalibacteraceae bacterium | reverse complement strand
ACCCGTATGTCGAATCCAAGGGCAACTTCGGTAAGGCGTATTCGTCAGATATTGAATGTGCCGCATCACGGTATACCGAGGCAAAACTGGCACCCATTGCCGGCGAGTTGTTTCGCGATATTGACCGCGACACGGTGGATTTTGTGGATAACTACGACGCGACGATGCAAGAGCCCTCGTTGTTACCGGTGACATTTCCGGCGATTTTGGTCAACAACAATTTGGGTATTGCTGTCGGTATGGCCAGTAATATTTGTTCGTTTAACTTGGCGGAAGTGTGCGAGACGGCCATCGGTTTGATGAAAGACCCCGAACACGATTTGTTGTCGACGTTACAAGCGCCGGATTTCCCCAGTGGGGGACAACTCATTTATCGGCGTGAAGATTTGGAGAAAATCTATAACACCGGTCGCGGCAGTGTGCGTGTCCGTGCGGTGTATAACTATGATAAGTCTAACAATTGCTTAGATGTGACACAAATTCCGTATTCCACGACGGTGGAAGCCATTGTCAGCAAAGTGACCGACCTCGTTAAGGCCGGCAAGTTGCGTGAAATCAACGACATTCGTAACGAAACCGATTTGAGTGGTTTGAAAATTACCATCGACTTAAAACGCGGCGCTGACCCCGATAAGGTGATGGCAAAACTCTATGCCGCCACGCCGTTGGAGGATTCGTTTGGGTGTAATTTCAACGTGTTGATTGCCGGTGTGCCGCAGGTGCTCGGTGTGCGGCAGTTGTTGGAGGAATGGACGGCATTCCGCATCGAGTGTGTGCGACGGCGAATCGTGTTCGACCTCAATAAAGCCAAGGACAAACTGCACCTGCTCAAAGGATTGCAAAAAATCCTGCTGGATATTGACAAAGCGGTGCGGATTGTACGTGAAACCGAAGAAGAAGCTGAAGTGGTACCGAATTTGATGATTGGGTTCGGTATCGACGAAACGCAAGCAGAGTATGTGGCGGAAATCAAATTGCGTCACCTGAACCGTGAATACATTTTGAAACGGTTAGACGAGGTGCAGCGACTGCAAGCTGACATCGCCGAGATGGAAGACATACTGAAAAGTTCGCGGCGTGTCAAGTCGATTATCATTGAGGAATTGCGTACGGTGGCTAAAAAATACGGGCAGCCGCGTCGTACCAACTTGATTTATGCGACGGATTTGGACGAAGAACGCGAGGCAGAAGAGGACACCGTACCGGATTATGCGTGCACGTTGTTCTTCACCGCCGAGGGCTATTTCAAGAAAATTACGCCGCAATCCTTGCGTATGAGCAGTGAGCATAAACTCAAAGAGGGCGACCGTATCGTCCAAACCATCGAAACCGACAACCGGCAGGAACTGTTGTTCTTTACCAATGCCGGTACGGTGTACAAATCACGTGTTGCGGATTTTGCCGATACCAAAGCCAGCGTGCTGGGTGAGTATGTGGCCGGTAAGTTGGGCTTTGATGAGGGCGAAAAAGCCGTTTATATGGCGGTGACGTCGGATTACAGCGGTTATTTGGTGTTCTTCTTTGAAAACGGTAAAGCCGCTAAAGTGGAATTGGCGTCGTATGCGACCAAGACCAATCGCCGCAAGTTAATCGGTGCGTTTTCGGATAAATCGCCGTTGGTGGCGATGTTCCAAATCCCTGAGGAGCGTGAATTTTTCTTGGCATCCACTGCCGGACGTCGTTTGGTAGTGCACACCGGCGCCATTGCGGTGAAAACCACGCGTAACACGCAGGGCGTGCAGGTGATGACGCTGAAAGGTCAGCACCGATTGGCAAAGGCAGAACCGTTTGTGGATACCTTAGTAACCAAACCGGCGCGTTATCGCACCCGTACCTTGCCGGCTGCCGGTGCGATGCTGTCGGCGGAGGATGTCGGCGAACAAATGACGTTGTTGTAAAAAATTATTGCCGGAAAGCGAACTTCCCGGCAATAATCGGCAACAAATACGGCAAACGCAAGGGAATGGTTGTATCTGTGCCACGGTTAGATTGCCCATTTTTTAAAAAAAGATACATTTTGCTTTTTTTGAAAATGTGCTTGCGTTTTTGCAACAGATGTGCTACTATGTATTGTGTAATTTTTTAGGGAGCGTCTCAAGGAGGACTGTACTATGAGCGTTTGGGAATATGTTGTCGGCGCGGTGATTATCGTTTTGGCACTGGTCGTCATTGCGATTGTTTTGCTGCAGGAAGGCCATCAGGCGAACCTCGGAGCCATTTCCGGTGCGGCAGAATCGTTTATGGATAAGGGCCGTGCACGCACGTTGGATGCCATTTTATCCCGTGTGACCAAGTGGGTTGCGGTGGTGTTTTTTGTGGTGGTGCTCGCCGGTATGCTGGTTACCAAATATTTGGGCGCGTAAATTCCGTATTTCCAAGGCTTTCCGTACGTTGTGCGGAAAGTCTTTTTGTTTTGTGCATATCCTTGACCGCTGACACATACCGATAACAGTAGTTAGAGTGATAGGAGACGGTGATGATGACGTGGTGGGTACAAGCGGTGCTAGTGGGTGTTTGTGCGTTATCGTCGGTGGTGTTGCTGGTGACACTGTTTCTCACCGGTCGACCGGTGCGTGCGTGTTTGGGCAGTACTTTGCAAGGTGCGTGCGCACTCGCTGCGGTGAATGTCACCGGCGCGCTGACCGGCGTGTCTTTGGGACTGAACTGGTTTTCGGCGGTGGCGTGCGTGTCGTTGGGTGTCCCCGGCGTGATTGGTTTGCTGTTGTTGCGATTGATTGTCGAGTTGTGATTGCCAAACGGTGCGATTTGTGGTATACCATAAGAGAACCGAACTCGCAATGGTTTTCACCACGCTTTTTTGCCCGCATTGCCTCAAATGTTTCCGCCATGCGTCAGCATGCCGAAAAAATTGTTCGTTATTCGAACAAAAAAGTGTTCGGTGAAAACTGCGTTGCACCTATGCGCAAAGATTTTGGAATGATTTTTTTGGCTTGTGACTGCCGATGG
>JAZSOY010000234.1:0-7509 GCA_045537155.1 Acutalibacteraceae bacterium | reverse complement strand
TACTTGCGGATTGGCTTTGCAGAAATTGACAAAACCGCCAAGAAAAGCACGGCGTGCCTCCGGATTGGAATAGCACAGATTGGTATCAAACAAACTCCCTTCCCACAGTTCGCGCTTGCCGTTAACACACGCAAACATGGATTGCACTTCCGGCGGTATCGTACCTTTGTAAGGATACCAACCGTGGCCCAGTTCTCCGACCAACGGATAGGTCCAACCGTGACCGCCTTTATGATAGGAAAGTCCACGCAGCGCAATTTCTTCTTCCAGACGCGCCGTGATGTGGGAGACATCATCGATGGTAAGCGGTTGGTCAGTGCCGGCATGCAGATCGTGCCAACGCTCAAAGAAACGAAATGGCACGTGAAATTGCATATAGTACTCATTCATGCCTACTTTGGGCATCCAATCGACCATATCGTATACCGTTTCGTATCCGGTTTCGCCCTCAATGCACATACCGCGGTGCCGATAAGACGGGACATAGTCCATTGTCAACGAAATGTCCTGTAACGACAACGTTTTCTGCGGAATAAATTCGCCATCCTTACCCGGACGCAACCAGCGGCAGCCCAGTGCCGTTAACAGTTGATATACGGCCATCAATACCGAGCGCTCATTGGAACCGCTGATATACCCGCTACCATTTTGAAGACGAATCAAGACACGGTCTTCGGTGGTTGTATTATCATCGAGCAGGCCGACAAATACGGTCATCGGCACGGTCGCGTCGTAGGCATCATAAGAACGTTGTTCCACCACACAAGCCGGGTCGATTTGCTTGAGATAGCGCGTCAACTCCTGGACGGCGTAGGTGATGGTGGGGGATTTACCGATTTTTCCTAGTACGATTCGCATAGACTGTCACTCGCTTTCTGTGTTTTGACGTAATTGGGCAATTTTCAGTACCGCAATTTGCGTTTTGGCATCCGATAATTCGTGATTCATCACCATATCCACGGCTTGACGCAGTGGAATGCGTTTGACTTCCACGAATTCATCTTCATCGGGTTGGGCGTCCCCGAAGGACAACCCCTGTGCTAAAAACAGATGGATAACTTCATTGCAAATGCCGGGCGTCGGATATACGGTGCCGAGTGAGGTATAGTGTGCGGCGACGACACCGGTTTCCTCCAACAATTCGCGCTTGGCGCATTCCAGTGCGGATTCGTCGGGACGGTCGCGTTTGCCGGCAGGGAGTTCCCACAGCAACTGTTCATAGGGATATCGATATTGACAAACAAACAACAAGTCATCGTCATCTGTCAGAGCAGCCACACACACGCCACCCGGATGTTCGACCACTTCTCGATAGGCGGTGGCACCGTTGGGCAGTTGTACCGTATCGGTGCGCAGGTTGATGATACGTCCCCGAAACGGATAGTCCCGTGTGAGTGTTTGTTCTGTAAGATTCATAGTGACCACTCCTGTTGAATACGATAACGATGTAGGGCAATTTTTCTAAAGGGGGGTGGCGTTATGACACACCGATTGACCGAGGCACAACCTCTGGACCACGGCATTGTCAGTGGCATTGTGCGCGCGTTGGTCAGCCGTTATCCGTTTTTGTGTGCCGCACCACTGGGAACCAGTGTGCAGGGACGACACTTATGGGGGGTGACCTTAGGACACGGTGCACAGCGTGTGTTAATGGCAGCGGCATTCCACGGGCAGGAGTGGCTGACGTCACTGGCTTGTTTGCGTTTGTGTGAAGAGTTGTGCGATGCGTGGCAACACGACAGCTATATTGCAGAATGGAATATCCGTCGTGCGATGACCGACCGGTCGGTAGTATTTGTCCCAATGGTGAATCCCGATGGGGTGGAAATCGCACGGTATGGTTCTGCGGCAGTCGGCTCGGAGAAAACCCGGATAGCCGAACTTGGTGGCGATGTGCCGGGATGTTGGCAAGCCAATGCCCGAGGTGTCGATATTAACCATAATTTTAACGCAGGTTGGGAGAAATTGCAAGAGTTGGAAGGTAAAAAAGGAATAAATTCTGCCGCACCGAGGCAGTGGGGGGGAACCTGTCCGGAAAGTGAGCCGGAAACACGGGCGTTGACGGCACTTTGTCGTCGGTATTCGTTTCGTCACGTCGTGGCACTACACAGTCAAGGGGAAGAAATTTATTGGCAATACGGCGAGCATACGCCGCCGGAATCCGAGTTGATGGCACATGTCTTGGCAGCGGCCTCCGGATATACGGTAGCACAACCGACCGACTTGGCATCTCATGGTGGTTTTAAGGACTGGTTTATCCATACGTTTCATCGTCCGGGGTTTACATTCGAGTTGGGAAAAGGTGTCAATCCGCTTCCGGTATCGGCGTTCAATGATATCTATGCCAAAGCCAGGGAAATGCTCCTGATTTCGGTACTTTTGTAATAGATTGCACTTGCATTTCTATAGTATTTCATTTATAATTAATACAAATTGCAACAGATTGCTTTCCGTTCTGCACAACGCCATACAAGGGAGGGAACTGAATGAGACCTGCGTGGTTGCGTCGCGGCGATTTGGCGACGGCGTGTGCTGTGCTCATAACGGCACTCCTTGCGGCCTTTTTTTTATGGAGTGGACAAGCACCGGCATCGCAGGTATCGGTGCAGTATCCCGACGGAACCATCGCTTTGTATGCGTTGCACACCGACCGCACGTTGACCGTGGACGGAAAACAAGATATACAATTAACCGTCGATATTGCGGATGGACGTGTACGTGTGCGTGAAAGTGCCTGCCCCGACCAAGTGTGCGTAGCATGTGGATGGCTATCAAAAAGCGGCCAAACTGCTGCGTGTATACCGGCCGGTGTGTGTGTCCGGATTGTAGGCAGTGACAGTACGGTAGATGGGGTGACATCATGAAGCACACGCCGGTGTATCGTCTGACGGTGTCAGCCATTCTGTCTGCTTTAGCGTTAGCGCTCTCTTTTTTGGACCATCTGTTCCCGCCTTTACCGGTCCCCGGAGCACATCTTGGACTGGCCAATCTGGTTGTTATGTTTGCTTTAGCCGGTGTGTCGTTTTCGTCTGCCGCCGGTATCACGGTGGTGAAGTCGGTTTATGCGTTATTACGCGGTCCCATTGCGGCCTTGATGAGTTTGGTCGGCGGTGTGTTGGCGTTGCTTGCGATGGCGTGGTGCGGTAAGGTGGAACGCGAACGGTTGAGTTTTATCGGTATCGGTATCGTGGGTGCTGCGGCACATAATGTTGGGCAATTGTTGGTATCGGTATGTTTACTCGGCTCGGCGATGTGGTATTATACGCCGATTCTGTTGGTGATTGCTATTCCGACCGGTGCGCTGACCGGTTGCGTGTTGAATATAGTGTATCCACATCTTAACAAGATGTCTTTATGGAAAGAAAGGACGTGAATGTGTGCCATTACTCAAACAAATTCACAAGCCTCATGGCGGTGTTCACCCGGCGGCACATAAAGATGCGGCAGAGTTTGAAAGTGTAACGATGCCCATACCGGAAAAAATCATTTTGCCGATGTCGCAACACATTGGCGCACCGTGTACACCGACAGTTAAAGTCGGTGATACGGTGGACGTCGGTCAAATTGTCGGCGACAGTGATGCACCGCTTTCCGTGCCGATACACAGCAGTATCTCAGGTACGGTATCCGGTATGACAGAGGTATTGCTCCCCGGTGGGCGCAAATCGCAGGCAGTGGTGATTACCTCCGATGGTGAACGGCGACCGCACAGCAGTATGCAACCGCCCACGGTGGAAAATTTCGAGCAGTTTATCGCGGCGGTTCGCTCCTCGGGTTTGGTTGGTTTAGGCGGTGCCGGATTCCCGACGCATGTCAAACTCAACCCCAAGAACTTGGATAAGATTGACACATTGATTATCAATGCGGCGGAGTGTGAGCCGTATATCACAGCCGACTACCGTGAATGTTTGGAAAATGCGTGGGATATCATTTCCGGTATTCGTACCATTATGCAGTTTTTGGGTGCCTCGCGGGCTTTTATCGGTGTGGAGAGTAATAAGCCGGCTGCCATCGCCATTTTGTCGCGTATGGCATCCACCATTCATAACCCGAATCAATCCATTGCCGTCAAACCGTTACGAACTCGGTATCCGCAAGGGGCTGAAAAGGTATTGATTGCCGAATGTACCGGTCGTGTCATACCGGCCGGCGGTCTGCCTGCTGATGTCGGGTGCATTGTGATGAATGTGACGACGGTGGCAAAATTGCGTCGGTATTTGAAGACCGGCACGCCGTTGATTCGTAAACGCATCACCGTTGCCGGTTCGGCGGTGGAACGTCCGATGAATCTGCGCACCTGGATTGGTACGCCGATTCAAGATGTGCTGAATTTTGTGGGTATTAAGGCACCCATTCGCAAATTGCTTTGCGGTGGCCCCATGATGGGGCAGGCGTTGATGAATACCGATTTGCCGATTTTGAAGCAACACAATGCTATCCTTGCCTTGGCAGAAGAGGATGTACAGGAAATCCCCTCCAGCACGTGTATTCGTTGCGGTCGTTGTGTGGATGCGTGCCCGATGAGTTTGTTGCCGACATCCATTACCAAAGCCTATATGGCCAAAGACGTAGACGCGTTGCGTCGTCTTTCTACGATGACCTGTATAGAGTGCGGTTGTTGTTCTTTCTCTTGTCCGGCGCATCGTCCCATTTTACAAACCATTCGTATGGGCAAAGACGTATTGCGAACGGCAAAATAAGAAAGGAAGGGTAAAAATGGAACAGACCTTGCTGGTTTCTTCGTCACCGCACGTGCATTGTGGTATGAATACCCGCGACGTGATGCGTGATGTGATTATTGCCTTGGTTCCGGCATTGATTGCCTCTATATGGTTATTCGGTTTTCGTGCCTTAGCTGTGGAAATTGTCTGTGTTGCGGCGGCGATAGCGTCGGAGTACTTGAGCCGCCGTGTGATGAAGCGTCCGCAAACAGTAGGGGATTTGTCTGCTGTTGTCACCGGATTGCTGTTGGCGTTTAATCTGCCGTCTACTATTCCGTTGTGGCAGGCGGCGTTCGGCAGTGTGGTTGCCATCGTGGTTGCTAAGCAAATGTTTGGTGGCTTGGGACAAAACTTTGTCAATCCGGCTTTGGTAGGTCGTATTGTGTTGATGGGCAGTTTCCCCGAAGAAATGAACAACTGGACAGTGCCGTTGGCCTGGCTCGGTAAAACCGATGCGGTTTCCTCGGCCACGCCATTGGCGCTGATGTCAGCAGACCCCGACGTAGAGATTTCTTTGTTGGATTTGCTGTTTGGATTGCGCGGGGGTTCGTTGGGCGAAACGTGCGTGATTGCCTTGTTGCTCGGTGGTATTTACCTGATTATTCGTCGGGTTATTTCCCCCTTGATTCCGGTCGTGTACGTTGGTACGGTGTTTGTGTTGACGTGGGTATTGGGCGGCAACGCACCCGCACACATTCTTTCCGGCGGTTTGATGTTGGGTGCCATTTTTATGGCGACGGATTACGCTACTTGTCCGATTAACCGCGGTGGGAAGGTACTGTACGCCATTGGTTGTGGTTTGTTGACGGTGCTGATTCGGTTGTATGGCTCGTTACCGGACGGTGTTTCGTTTGCCATTGTGATTATGAATATTTTGACACCGTTGATTGAACGTGTGGTACGTCCGCGGCCATTTGGCAGTCGTCGAAAGGCGGTGAGCAAATGAAATCGTTTCGTGATATTTTGATTTCAGCACTTGCTCTGATGTTGATTGGCGGTGTGGTTACTGCCGCCTTGGCCGGAACCAACGTTTTAACGGAGGACATCATTGCCGAGCGTGCCCTAAAGATTGAAAATGAGGCACGTGTTGACGTGATTGATGCGGACGAATTTCAATCGGAGACACGAACCATCGACGGCGAAGTGGTGACCTATCATCGAGCGGTCAAAGAGGGTGAAACCGTAGGATATGTCTTTACGGCAACCGTGTCCGGTAAAAGTTCCGGTTTGACCGTGATGACCGCCATTTCGTTGGAGGGACACGTTACCGGTGTGAAAATTACCGCCGATAATGAAACGGCCGGTTATGTGGATAAAGTGGTCAAAGCCGGCTTCTTAGATGCCTTAAAGGGTCACGATGCCACGGCAATCACCGACGTGGATGCCGTATCGCAGGCAACCAAAACATCAAACGGTGTTCTTAAGGCTGTGAATATGGCGGTGACGTGGTACGATGGCGTGAAAGGGGGGGACGCAGATGCATAATCGATATTGGAATACCTTTTCCAAAGGACTTCTGCGTGAAAACCCCGTATTTCGTCTGGTATTGGGTACCTGCCCGACCTTGGCGGTAACGACAGCGGCGCTCAACGGTCTGGGAATGGGGGCCGCGGCAACGTTCGTATTGGTATGTTCAAATATCGTGATTTCATTGTTGCGAAAATTGATTCCCGGTAAAGTGCGGTTACCCTCATATATTGTGGTCATTGCCGGTTTTACCACCATTGTTCAGATGTTAGTCAAAGCCTATCTGCCGGCGATTGACCAGGCTCTCGGCATTTACCTGCCCCTGATTGTGGTGAACTGCATTATCCTTGGCCGTGCAGAAGCCTTTGCCGGTAAAAACAGCGTGGGATTATCGGCGCTGGATGGTTTGGGCATGGGTGTTGGTTTTACCGCTTCTTTGATTGTTATGGGTGGTATTCGCGAGTTCTTGGGCAATGGTACCCTTTTCGGTTGGCCGGACGGCGGCCTGATACCCCCAATTACCATTTTTATTTTGCCTGCCGGCGGATTCTTTGTCTTCGGTGTGATGATTTGGTTGGTTAACCGCTTGTCGATTCGTTTGGAGAAGAACCAAACGCGGCGTGAGTTGGCGGCAGATACCGCGTGTGCCGCTTGCCCGATGGCGGGCGCTTGCCACGGAGAGGGGGCGACCAACGGTGAATAATACCAGTCTATTTGCGATTCTTATGGGTGGCTTGTTGGTCAACAATTTTGTATTATCGCAATTTTTGGGCATTTGTCCGTTTCTCGGTGTCTCCAAAAAATTAAACTCGGCAGTTGGTATGTCGGTAGCAGTTATTTGTGTGATGGTATTATCAACGGTGGTAACGTGGCCGATATATACCTATCTGTTGGTTCCTAACGATTTGGAGTATTTGCAAACCATTGTCTTTATTTTGATAATTGCGGCCTTGGTGCAGTTGGTGGAAATCGTACTGCGACGCTACGTGCCGCCGTTGTATCAAGCACTGGGCATTTATCTGCCGTTGATTACCACCAACTGTGCGGTGTTGGGTGTTACTATCTTGAATATTGATAGTGGTTACACGTTTGTGCAGTCGGTAGTCAATGCATTGGGTGCCGGTTTGGGTTTCTTGCTGGCTATGGTGATGTTTGCCGGCGTACGCGAACGTTTGGAGAGTGCGGAAATTCCGGAAACGATGAAAGGATTGCCGATTACGTTGGTAGCCGCTTCGATTGTGTCGGTATCGTTCTTGGGTTTCCAAGGTATGTTTGGATTATAAGCAAAGAAGTCGGAGGCCAAGCGGTCTTAGGAAGACAA
>JAZSOY010000022.1:0-1707 GCA_045537155.1 Acutalibacteraceae bacterium | reverse complement strand
AAACGCGAATGAGCGCAATTTGATGACCGGTACGCGGTATCTCAACGTGGAGGGGATGTTGCCGTTTGAAACGCAGGTTGCGACGTATGTGGAGGAAACCGGTAATCACGTCTTGTACCGTGTCACGCCGCAATACGAAGGCACGGAGTTGTTGGCGCGCGGTGTGACGATAGAAGCGTTATCCATGGAGGATGGCGGTGAAGGGATTTGCTTTTATGTGTACGCCTATAACGCGCAACCGCAGATTACCATTGACTACGCCACCGGCGACAGTGCGCTGACAAATGCCGGTGCCACGACGCATACGGAGGACACCACCTATGTGCTCAATCTTTCGTCAAAGAAGTTTCACCGAGCGAGTTGCACCGCTGTGAACAACATAAAAGAATCCAACAAACAGACGGTTCGGCAATCGCGTGAGGCGTTACGGGAGGCAGGTTACCAACCGTGTCAACTTTGTCAACCATAAATCAAAAGAAAAAACCCAAAACGGACACCCGTTTTGGGTTTTTTAAGTCAAATAACGGTCCCCAATGATTTTAACAAAGAGGAAAATGTGATAAAAAAAAGAACCTCAGCACGCGAACTGCGTGTTGAGGCTCTCGACTGGTGGACGTTAACGGACTTGAACCGCTGACCCTTCGCACGTCAAGCGAATGCTCTACCAGCTGAGCTAAACGTCCATATACCGCACTTGCGGAACAAGGGGTATTATACCGAAAAGCGCGGAACTTGTCAATAGGTTAACGCGAGAAAAAACAAAAAAGTTTTAATGTCCGATACGGCGCACCAAATAGGGAATGGCGCTTTCAAAATTCACGCCGTACCACCTATGCTCATCGTCGGCTTCGGTCACGCGGATACATTCCACCGTGTAATCGGCGGCGACCTTCAATGATTCTTCCAGCGAGAGATTGTTCATCAACGCACCGACGCAGGTGCTGGCAAAAATATCGCCGGTACCGTGATAATTTGCCGGAATATGCTCGTTGAAATAGGAAAAAAAGCGGTCGGTTTCACTGTCATACGACATCAAACCCAGACGCCCTTTTTCAAAACTGACACCGGTCAGCACGGCTTTTTTGGCACCTAAAGCGCACAGTTGCCGCAGAATATCTTGAATATATGCCTCGTCATAGTTTTCCGTCACATACGGAATACCGAGCATAAAGGAGGCTTCCGTCATATTGGGGACAATGATATCCGCTTTGCCGCAGAGTTTCGCCATTTCCGCGGCAAATTCCTCGGTAAAACCGGGATACAGTTTCCCATTATCTGCCATAACGGGGTCGATGAAAATGAGGTTGTCGTCGGTTTTGTACTCATCAAAGAATTGTGACATCAATTCCAGTTGTTCAAAGGAACCGAGATAGCCGGTGTATATGGCATCAAACCCGATATGTTCCGCCTGCCAATGACGCGAAATCGCGGTGATATCCTCGGTCAAATCACGGAATGTAAACCCTTTGAACACCGTGTGTGTGGATAACACAGCCGTGGGCAGTACGGCCGCTTCCACACCCATCGCAGAAATGATGGGCAAAGCCACCGTCAATGAACATTTACCGATGCAGGAAATATCTTGAACGGTAATAATGCGTTTCATACAACAGGCTCCTTTACAAATGGGGATGGTTCATGGTGGCAATGGTTTGTTTGCTCATTATAAATCATTCCCGATACCTTGTCAAGATAGTTACCGAAAGC
>JAZSOY010000172.1:0-1852 GCA_045537155.1 Acutalibacteraceae bacterium | reverse complement strand
ACCTTCAAGTAGGTGTGCACGGTGGAGGTCGATTTGATGCCGGCGGCGGTGCAAATCTCCCGTACCGTGGGCGGAACACCTGTTTGTGCGCGCTGCTGCAAAAACGACAATACCTTCTGTTGTTTGGCAGTTAAGGGCTTCATACAATCACCTCTTATTGTCATCATACCACAGTTTTTTCAAAAAAGCAAACATTTGTTTGTTTTTTTGAAAAAATTTTCTTACACTTTATTCACATTGAATTCACAAACACCGACGCTGGTTCTGGTATACTCAAATCGTACTCAGGAGAGCGGTCCGGAACCGCACCGAATTGCTTGTTGAACTGAGTACATACCCCTCCTCAAAACACCCCTCTAAACAAAAGCGAAAAGGCCACTCGTCAGAGTGGTCTTTTTGCTGTTATACCGTCAATGCAGAGCGACAAATTGTCGCTCTTTTTTTATTTTGTCATACTCGGACGAGCCGCCGCATACCTATGGGACAAGGGTGTGAAATGACACCGTGTGGGAGGTGCGTATGGACGGGTACGGCGTTTTATCTTCGTGGTTGCCGGCATCGCTTGGTGCGATATGGCAAACGCTCCCGCCGCTGCGTCGTGCGGAGATACACGAAATTCGATTGCGCGCCGGACAGGCCGTAAGCGTGGGTTGCGGCGGACGCGAATGGTATCTTACCCCGCACGGCGAATTGACAACACACCGCGAGGCGGCAGTAGTATGTGATGTGGCGTGGGTGAACGACATTGTTGAACGGGCGTGTCAACAATCCTTGTATGCACATCAAGAGGAGTTGCGTCAGGGGTTTTTGCCGGCGCCGCAGGGATGTCGTATCGGGATTGCCGGTACGGCGGTCACGGAACATGGGCACATTGTGGGTTACCGCCATATCACGGCTTTGTGTCTGCGTGTGGCACGGGAACACCGTGGCTGTGCCGCTGACTTGGCAAAACGCTTGTGTCAACAGGGTGTGAACAGCGCGCTGGTGTGCGGCGAACCATCCAGCGGCAAAACCAGTTTGTTACGTGATTTACTGTGGGAACTGACCGAGCGTCGGTTGTCGGTCACCGTCGTGGACGAACGAGGTGAACTTACCGGCGATACGGTACCGTCGGGATGCGACGTACTACGCGGCGCACCGAAAGCCGAGGGTTTACTGCAGGCGATTCGGTGTTTATCTCCACGGGTGGTGGTATTTGATGAATTGGGAAGTGCGGCAGAGTGGGAGGCAGTCGGCGAAGCGTTAACGTGCGGGGTGCCGGTCATCACCTCCATCCATTGTCGGCAGACGCGGGAGTTGTTGCATCGTAAGGTGGTGCGCACGGCGTTGCAAAATGGGGCATTTTCGTACATTGTCCAGCTGCGTGGGAGTGCGACACCGGGTAAAATTGCCTCAATTATGAGTGCGGAGGAATGGCAACATGAGGTTTTTGGGAGTCGTGTTGGTTTGGTTGACCGGTGTTGGATGGGGCCTCGGCGCTAAAGCACGATTACACCGTCGTGCGGCATCGTTGGAGCGATTGGCGCGGTTGTTGGAACATTTGGCAGAGCAGATACGCTATACCGCGGCACCGTTGCCGACTTTACTGTGTGCCGCGAGCCAATCCGCAGAATTTGATACGTTGCCGTTGTTGACATCATTTACTCATCTTGCCGCTGACAATCCGCGCGACGCCTTTCAGATGGCATTGTCGAACCGCGCTGACGAAATGGCACTCAACGCCGAGGACCGACGTATCTTAAGTGAATTTGCCGGTGGTTGGGGTAAAGCCGATGTTGCCGGTGAGGTAGAGCGCTGTCGGCAATATGTTGTACGATTGCGTCGGCAGTGTGATGCCAAGTCGGAGGCCAAG
>JAZSOY010000001.1:0-2666 GCA_045537155.1 Acutalibacteraceae bacterium | reverse complement strand
CTTTTGGAGTATTATGAGGATACGTACTTTCCTGAACACATCATCGGCTCCGGCCGAGCCGCCTATGCAGAACGCAATTATGAAATGATAAACAAAAGCCAATACTGTATCGTATACTACGACGAACCAAACACCCCAACCACTCGCAAAAGCGGTACTAAAACCGCCCTCGATTATGCCATAAAGAAATGTAAAAATATTATTAGCGTATTGTAATACTTAACGGGTTTTAGGTTCTCCTAACAAGTCGGAAATGTGATGTACATTTTCCCTGCTTGCTAGGGTGTAAGACAAAATTAAAAGCTGTGTAGAAATTCTCTACACAGCTTTTTGCTGTCCTTTAGAGTACAGCCCATAGGCCATGGCGTTTTTGTATATCTTATTTGGCAGTAGTTGCGTGTACTTTTTGCTGTGCCCGCTGATACAAAATCTCGGTGGCGAATGCCAACTTGGTGACAATATTTTGCTGCGTAGGATAACAGTAGAACGAATCGTTTTCTGTGGAAATATCCACACAATCCAACGGTTTCAGGTAGCAGTAATCGTATTCGATGTGCAGACTATTGGTTTCCTGCGGCTTGCGGTGAATATGATACGGACTACCGTTATAAAAGCCGTCCAACATAAAACCGTTGTGAATATCGTGTGTTAAGCGGGCTTTTCCCAGCGGCATAAACCGCCAACACCGTGGCAAGGAATATACCTCCACCTCGTCCTCAAAAGCGTACGTGCCGTCGGCAATCTGTTGGCGTACCTGCTCACGCTCCCAAGCAAACCAATCCGGTACGTGCGGAAATTCTGTTTCTCCGTTTTGTGCGGACAATACACCATCCTCACCCAACGTCCAACGCTTGCCGCACGCGGTACAGAAAATCTCCGCGCCCTCCGATGCCATTTGTGATTCTGTCAAACAATGCGGACATTGATACAAAATTTTGTGCATACCTTCGGCACGAAACGGTTCGGTAATGCGAATACCACGCTCGCGCTGGTAGCGGTATTCGTCATAGGATAACGCCTCTCGCACAGTGCGGTTAATTTCCTCCACCGTCATCGATTGTATCTGCTCGGGTGTAAGAATTTGTGTCACCGTGGTGTGGAGCGGCACCTTGCGCTTTTTTCGAAAATTCCAAAACGGAGAATGCAAATAATTCCCATGATGGACGACCGCTACGACCGGCACCTTGTTCATCCGAATCAATTTTCCGAGTGAATCCGGTATATACGACGTCACACCGCACGGAGAATACCGTGCTTCCGGATACATACTCAACACATCACCGCGTTTGAGTACGCGGTTAATGGATTTAATCAAGTGTAAGTCCATCGTGTATTTGCGCGTACAAATGGCGCCAATCAATTCCAGCAACCACGGACGCCGATAAAATCCATCAATACTCACCACATTGTTGATGCGGTGGGATTTCGTGGCCATTGCCGTTAATTCAAAATCAATAAAATACATATGATTACTGAGCAACATATACGGCGGCTTGAGTCCGTCCATATTGATTTTTTCAATGGTGTATTGTTTCCCGATTAACGCAAATTTTGAAAGCAACCATATTAGCCATACAATCGCTTTGGGCTGACGAATGGGATATTTTGCGGTTTTATAGCGTTTTTTATTCTTATAATTTACCTGCATATCTGTCCCCCTTTCAACTCTCTGCCATTGTAACTGATTTCCGTCGAAAAAGCAATCTTTTTGTTTGACGCGGGAATATTTACATCGTATAATGGAGGTGGAGATGATGGGATTGACTTGGGTTACTGTTGTATGGATACTATTGGCGCTGGTAACGGTCATCGCGGCGGTTTCGTACCTTTGCTTTCGCATGACATTTTACGCACCGCGGAAACCAAAAAAACAACCGGATGAATTTGAAACACCTCCCGGTGACATCTATGAACCCTACCGCGAACAAATGGTGGCTTGGATGAAAGAGGCCCGTGCGATGCCGCATCGTGACGTCTGCATCGTGTCGGCAGACGGATTGACCCTGCGCGGAAAATATTATGAATATCAACCCAATGCGCCGATTGAATTGATGTTTCATGGCTACCGCGGGACTTCTGAGCGTGACTTGTGCGGCGGTATACAGCGTTGCTTTCAGCTTGGTCACAATGCATTGATAGTCGACCAACGCGCCTGTGGTCACAGCGACGGCCACGTTATCACGTTTGGTGTAAAGGAAAGTCAGGATTGTCTGGCGTGGGTGGATTTTGCGGTGCGCGAATTCGGTAACACCGCACGCATTATACTTACCGGCATTTCTATGGGTGCCTCTACCGTGTTAATTGCTGCCGGACAACCATTACCGCCCCAAGTGGTCGGTGTATTGGCAGATTGTGGCTTTTCCTCGGCAAAAGACATCATTTGTAAAGTGGTTCGACAAATGCATCTGCCTGCTGCGTTGGTGTATCCGTTTATTAAACTCGGTGCTCGGTTGTATGGAGGCTTTGACCTGGAATCCGTGTCCGCCGTGGACGCTTTACAACGGTGTCAGTTGCCGGTGCTGTTCTTTCACGGTGAAGCCGACGACTTTGTCCCATGCGATATGAGCCGCATCAACTACGATGCCTGCACGTCACCCAAACGGTTGATGACGGTGCCGCATGCCGGACACGGATTATGCTATTTGGTCGATACCGAGGGATATCTT
>JAZSOY010000084.1:0-4975 GCA_045537155.1 Acutalibacteraceae bacterium | reverse complement strand
TTTCCGGGGACATCAACAGACTGTGGTTGAGCGTCACCCCGATACGGCGCGGACAATCCAATACGCGAAACACATCGCGTTGCATTGTCAACGGGCAATCGCCGTATCCGGCACTGAATCGCGGTGTGACGCAAGTATGCGCGAGGCGCATATCGCGTTCAAAGCAGTCACACAGACTTTCGACACGCTCCGTCCCCAACGCGGATACCCATAACGCGGTTGCCGGCTCGGTTTTACTGTATTTGGTGAGCAGGCGCTCCAACGCAAATCCGACGGTCGCGGCAAAAACCACCGCGCGCCGGCACCCCTCCAAGGTGCGCCGCAACGACTGCGACTCCACTGAAAACGCACCGAAATCCAGTGTGTTATCGGTGATGCGTAACGGCAGTTCCGCGTAACAAACGGCATACGTTAATAACGGTGTTGCCTCCGCGATGACGCGGTCAAGCACGGCGTCGGTTAGGGGAGAGGACGCGTTCATACCGGCATACCGCTGAATTTCATCACGGCAAATCGGCGGTGCCGGATAGGTTTTTGTGTAGACGGTCGTCATCCCAAGATATCCGAAAGATTGCTTTGGATGTGCGCCGCCACTTCGGGTTTGTTCATCGAATACACGTGCACGTGACGAATGCCGTTAGCATACAAATCGATGATTTGGTCGGTGGCATACGCAATACCGGCTTGCTTCATCGCGGCCGGTTTGTGCCCGAACTTGTCCACCAAACTCTTAAAGCGTTGCGGCATAAACGAGCCGGACAATTTGATGGCACGTTCGACTTGTGTGGCGCTGGTAATCGGCATGATGCCGGCAATGACAGGTACCGTGATGCCTGCCTCGCGGATTTTATACAGAAAATTATACAACAAATTGTTGTCAAAAAACATTTGTGTCGTCAGGAACGAACAACCGGCGTCCACCTTTTCTTTCAAATAGCGAATGTCCTGTGTTTGGTCGGCACTTTCGGGATGGGTTTCCGGATAGCACGCGGCGCCGATGCAAAAATTCGCACCACTGTCCCGAATGTCGTGAATCAGGTCGATGGCGTGGCGATAGTGCCACGTGCGGCGGTCGGTTTTTTCCAGTTCCGGTGTCAAATCCCCACGCAACGCCATCACGTTTTCAATGCCGGCGGCTTGCAGTTGCGCAATCTTTTCACGGACGGTTTCTCTGGTGGACGACACGCAGGTAAGGTGTGCCAACGTCGAAACACCATAGTGTTCTTTAATGGTTTTCGCGATATCCAGAGTATACTGACTGGTGCCACCGCCGGCGCCGTACGTCACGCTCATAAACGACGGATGCAATTTCGCAATTTCCTCGGTGGCGTGGCGCACACTGTCAAACGTCGTGTCGGTTTTCGGCGGAAACACCTCAAACGACAAACGCAATGTATTTTCTTGTAAAAGGGTATCCAATCGCATACCATCACCTCATTTATCCCCATTTTATCACACCGTTTTCCGTCTGGCAAGCATAAGTTCGCTTGCAGTTTGGCAACTCTTAGGATATAGCAAAGATACTGAGAGGTGTATGTTTGTGGAGGAAAATAAAATTACAAGGTTTACGCAGCTCATCAAGGATAGCAAGACCATCGTCTTTTTTGGTGGTGCCGGAGTATCTACCGAAAGCGGAATGAAAGACTACCGTAGTGAAGACGGTTTGTACAACACGGTTAAACAGTATAAGGCATCTCCGGAAACCATATTGAGCCGAAGTTTTTTAGTCAGCATCCTGATGTCTTCTATGATTTCTACTACAACCATTTTCTCAACACCACAGCTGAGCCGAACTGTGCTCATTATGCATTAGTGGAACTTGAGAAGATGGGAAAGCTCAAAGCGGTTATTACCCAAAATGTAGACGGATTACATCAGCGTGCAGGGGGTAAGAAAGTCATCGAACTTCACGGGACAATACGTAAACACTATTGTCCCACTTGTCAAATCGGGATGCCTAACGAACAGGTCAAAGCGCTTGGCTGTGAGATTCCGAGATGTGAGAAGTGCGGCTATATTGTCAGACCGGACATTGTTTTTTATGAAGAACCATTAAATGAACGGGTGATAGAATCGGCCATTGCCGCGATTTCGTCAGCAGATTTATTAATCATTGGCGGAATGTCGCTTGCAGTGTATTCTGCGGCGCACTTTCTTCGATATTTTGCTGACGAAAATATGCTTCTTATTAATCGAGATGAAACACAGATGGACAGCCGGCGACTTTGGTTTTCAGAGAGAGTATAGGGTAAGTGTTGAGTCAAGTAATTCAAATTATATAAAATATGACGATTTGAAGATTCATAACAAAGCATAGGATTTGCCTTGATAGTTTTATACATTCATCAAAAGCATCAGTTTGTATTGATTTTTATAAATCAATATGATATAATTGAAACAGATAAATAGAAAGGTTGTGTTTCCGATGGTTTGTAGGACTTTGTGTCACAGAAAGCCTATGCGAAACCAATTTTTTTATTTTTATCGTGCGAGATTAACGATAAGTTGTTAACGCATAGGTTCTTGTTAGAAAGGACTTATGCGTTTTTTGTTCTATATATTATTTGAGGGGAGTAAAAAATATGAAAAGAATAACCTCCATTATATTAGCAGTATGTTTGCTCATAACAATGACTTCCTATTCCGCAATATCAGTTTCAGCACAAGATATTCAGGTTGAATATATTAGCATTTTGGGTGAGAAGATGAACATCGGCGATTACAGGGATGTTTATGGTAAGCCAATTAACGAAAGGGTTGAAAAGCAACACACACCTTCATATCAAAGCAAAAGTCTGATAATACACAGCATCGATATAACCGCGGAACAAATTGAGCTTGATTACCAAATTGATGGTTACAGAGAAGCTATAAACGGTGTATTATATAACAGCCAAAGAAATATGAATAATATTGTGGCTGTTTTTGATTGTACCGGTGAATATGATGTTTTATTCTTTGAAATAACAAAGGGGAACGAACAGATTAACTTGCTATATAATACAGCGTTAAATAACAACCCTCATATGAAGATATATATGAGAGATGATTATGATGCTATCTATCTTTTTGAATCGGAATTGCCTACGGAATTATCTGCTGTGTCGGTGGCGTCAAGTGAATATTGTGATATATACAACGACTATTTATGGTACGTGAATATAGTTGATTCGTATGTTACCACTACAAACGAAACTACTATGGCATCTATTTTGGTTAATGAAAATGACCCGAATGCCATTGTTCGGCGCAATATCGCTATAGCATCAGGCAATCCAAATGAATCAATGACAACTCTCGCAACAACGACACCGACGGACCCGATGATATGGGGTGGGAAGAAAATTTACGAAATGTCTGTGAGTAACGGTGTTGACCAGACAACATATATGTTTTATCCATATGGGTATATAAGGGGAACACCTGTTTCTGTAAATAGTGAGAATACGTGGTGGGGTTCAGTAGAAGTTTCAGAACACACTGCTACTAAGATGATTGGTAGCTCTTCGGAGCCAACAGTTACATATGGTATCAACCGATTCAGCATTAGAAACCCTGAAATTGCTGCCGTATGCGGCAATTACACGCTTGTTGTTCGCACGTTTGTTCAGGGAAGAATAAAGAGAAACAGCAACCATGCAATCGTCGAGAACGGGGATGAGATAGCGGCAAGAATTCTTAAGAAAGCATTTTCATATGTCCCATACGGGAAGACTGCGACGGAAATACTAAGCTGGCTTTCATCAATAACCCAGACCGTTCAGAGTGAAGTAACATTGGGTGCGAATGGTATTGATTTGAGTAGTGGATGTGTTTCAGGGACTAAATTTGAACTCGATTCAAAGTATAATCTTACAAAATACACGGAAGCATCAAATGGTCATTCTCTGAAGATGCATGTGGTTGTATCCAGAACGCAGAGCACCACTGATATGACTACAGGTGCTGTGCGCATTAACTATGATGTGTATACAAATGTCTATGATTATCATGATAGTCATCAGGCTGAAAAGTCGTTCTTGTATTCTGACTCGGATTACGATAATGGGAATCGCGATTATTATTACTATTGGTAGTAGGGGATGTTTGATATGAGATTTTTTACAAGATGCCGAGTTCTTATGAAAGTCTTGGTTATGATAGATGTGATACTCGGTATAGTAATTGTGTTTCGGGTGCCGGAAATTCCCGAAGCCATTTGCCTTAGCGGTTCCATTTGTGACCGCACATTATTGTCGTTTGCGGTATTGTGCCTTATGTTTGCGTTGATACTTCTGACCGTGATTACTTTAACCTGTATAATAAAAGATGTGGATGAAGATATGAATGCAGTCGTGCGGATGCAAGAACAAAAGACGAGGAATATTGAATAAAAAACACGAACCACTCTGCACTGTTGCAGGGTGGTTCGTTCCGTGGTTATGCTATTTTGCGGCGCTTGTTACAGGGTGTCATACGGAATGGGTAAAACCAACAATTTCTCGCCTATCTTTACAATGATATCCAGGCGTGCTATAATTATAAAAAATAAATTTATCCCCCAATGGACATAAGCCTATACTCGGCAAAGGAGGCGAGCGTATGAGTAAACTATCCGAGGCAAACGCCTTGCACGCGCGCGGGATGAATTGCGCCCAATCGGTAGCCCTGCCGTTTTGTGAAGAATTGGGCATGGACCGCATCGCGGCGATGCGCGCATTGGAAGGGTTTGGCGCCGGTATGGGTGGCCGACGGTTGACGTGTGGTGCCCTGTCGGGTGCGGTGTTTGTAGCAGGACTTAAACACAGTGACGGTCGGTGGGATACGCCGGCATCCAAGGCAAGTACCTATGCGGTGTGTGCCAAGTTGTGCGATGCTTTTATCGAGGCGTGCGGCACCGACCGTTGCGAAGACATCAAAAACGGCAATCGTGTCCGTTGTGACGAATGTATTGCCTTGGGCGTCCAACTGGCAGAATCGTGTTAAAAGGAGAAGA
>JAZSOY010000078.1:0-3679 GCA_045537155.1 Acutalibacteraceae bacterium | reverse complement strand
CCCATCTCCGTGCCGCTTTTCAGCGCTTCACGGATAATATTACCCGTGGAGATTGTGGGGATGTTAAGATGCTCGCTGATAATTTCAGCTTGTGTGCCTTTGCCGGCACCCGGAGCACCCAACAGAATCAGCTTCATAAAGCAACTCCTTCTCGTTGTCGAAATCCGTAAAACGACCTCCGCCGCCCGACGCCCGTCGGGCGGCAGGAAATCGCAATGACCGAATTAAAGAAACCGGTGTTTACTCCAAGAAGCCCTTGTAGTGGCGCATCATCATCTGGCTTTCAATTTGTTGCGTTGTTTCCAGAGCCACACCCACCACAATCATGACGGACGTGCCACCCAGCGTCAAGCCGTAGAAACCGCTTGCCATACCGAATAGGCTGGGGAACAAGGCAATAAAGCCAAGGAACAAGGCGCCAATCAATGTCACTTTGTTCAACACACGCTTGATATAATCCGCCGTCGGTTTGCCCGGACGGTAGCCCGGAATCGCACCCGAGTTTTTACGGAGATTATTGGCCATCTCCATCGGATTATACTGAATCGTCACATAGAAGAACGCAAACGCAATGATTAACACAAAGTAAACAATGATATACACCCAGCTATCTTGCTTGAACGCGTTGAGAAACCAGTTGTCCTTCCAACTGAAAAACGTAGCCAGGATAGAGGGCAGAGACACAATCGACGAAGCCAAAATAATCGGCATAACACCGGACATATTGACTTTAATCGGGATAAACGTACTCTGTCCACCGTACATCTTGCGACCGACAACACGCTTGGCGTATTGAACGGGTATACGGCGCTCTGCATCGGTGATAAACACAATGAGAGCAATAATCGCCAAGAACAAAATCAGCACAACCGGTACCAAAATGACATTTTTGATTGCCGACGCATCGGAACCCAACATTTCGATACCACCCTCATAGAACCGCCTCCACAAAGTGCGTGCGGCAGAAGGAATGCTGGACAGGATACCGGCAAACAACAGAATGGAGATGCCGTTGCCGATGCCCTTTTCGTTAATTTGTTCGCCCAACCACATAATCAATGTGGAACCGGCGACAAAACACAACACAATGACCACACCAGCGAACCACGCACCGAAGCCGGTTTGTGCTTCTTTTACCAACACGTTACCGTAGCTGGCGTGATTGCGCAACATAAAGAAGTAGGCAATACCCAACATCAAACCAAGCGCAACGGTGACAAATCGTGTAATCTTACCGATTACCTTACGTCCGGCTTCGCCCTCTTTTGCCAACTGCTCTAACTTCGGAATGGCTACCGTGAGCAACTGGATAATGATGCTGGCGTTAATATACGGTGTGATGGACAACGCAAAAATACTGGCATCCGAAAAACCACCGCCTGAAATCATGGTCAAATAATCCATGAAACTCGCACCTGAGCCACCGCTGATGCTCGCAACCGCATCCGCCAGCGCGTCCACATCCACAAACGGGACGGTGATGGACGAACCAATGCGGAAAATCAGCACAATCATCAGAGTAAACAGGATTTTTTTGCGTAAATCGGTGATTTTCCAAGCGTTCCGTAAAATTTGAAACACGTTAGACCACCTCAGCCTTTCCACCAGCAGCTTCGATTTTTGCCTTGGCTGCTTCCGAATAGGCTGCTGCTTTCACAGTCAGTTTTTTGGTCAACGTACCGTTGGCCAAAATTTTCACACCATCATAGGTCTTTTTCACAAGACCCGCCTTCTTCATTGCTTCTACGTCCACAATGGCGCCATCCTCAAACGTGTTGAGAGCAGCAACATTCACCGTGGCATAGGTTGTTGCAAAAATGTTGACGAAACCTCTTTTCGGTACTCGTCTTTGCAGAGGCATCTGACCGCCTTCAAAACCGACCTGCATACCGCGGCCGGCACGGGCTTTCTGACCCTTATGACCTTTACCGGCGGTTTTACCCTGACCGGAGCCATGTCCTCTGCCGATTCTCTTGGTCTCCCGTACGGAGCCGGGAGCCGGAGAAAGTTCTTGCAGTTTCATAGTACTCGCACCTCCTTGCTCGATTTGGTTATGCTTCCGTTACCTCGACGAGGTGGATGATTTTTGCTACCTTGCCCTGAGTCGCAGCGTTAGCCGGTTGGCACACGGTGTCGCCGATTTTACGCAGACCCAAAGAATTGGCAGTGGCAATCTGATCCTTCTTCGAACCAATCAAGCTGCGAACCAGCTTCACGGTCAAAGTTGCCTCTTTCGCCTTCTTTGCCATTTGTATGCCCTCCCGTTAACCTAAGATTTCCTTGGCAGTCTTGCCGCGGATTGCCGCCGCTTCTTCAGCGGTACGGAGTTGCATCAGACCGTCCATGGCGGCGCTGACAACATTGTAAGGGTTGTTGGAGCGGAGAGCCTTGGTACGGATATCTTTGATACCGGCAGCCTCAACCACTGCACGCACTGCACCACCGGCAATACAACCGGTACCGGGAGCAGCGGGTTTCATCAGCACGCGGCCTGCGCCGAACGCACCAATCACTTCGTGCGGAATGGTGGAACCCTTCAACGAAATCTTTACCAGGTTCTTCTTCGCATCCTCAATGCCCTTGCGGATAGCATCCGGAACTTCACTGGCTTTACCGGTGCCGAAGCCCACGGTGCCTTTGCCATCACCCACAACGACCAGCGCGGCGAATTTCATCACGCGGCCGCCCTTAACCGTCTTACTGACGCGGTTGATGGCAACGACGGTTTCTTTGTACTCGTCGTGCATTTCTTCTCTTCTGGCCAAAGTACTTCCTCCTCTTCCTTAGAACTTGAGGCCACCCTCGCGGGCGCCTTCGGCCAATTCCTGAACACGGCCGTGATAGATGTAACCGCCGCGGTCGAAAACGACGTTCTCGACGCCTTTTTCCAACGCGCGCTTAGCGACCAATTCGCCGACCTTACGGGCGGCGGCTTTGTTCCCGCCGGTAGCGCCGAAGTCCTTCTCGGTGCTGGAAGCGGTAACAATCGTGACTCCCTTAACATCATCAATCACCTGGGCATAGATGTGATTCAGAGAGCGAAACACGTTCAGACGGGGGCACTCAGCAGTGCCGGAAATCTTACCGCGCACGCGAACGTGACGGTGAAGACGAGCTTTATTACTGTCTTTCTTGCTGACCATACTTGTTCACTCCTCCTTACTTCTTGCCCTTCGCACCGGTCTTACCTTCCTTGCGGCGGATATGCTCGGTGGTGTATTTGATGCCCTTGCCTTTATACGGCTCCGGCGGGCGCTTCTCGCGGACTTCCGCAGCAAACTGGCCAACCAGTTGCTTATCCGCGCCGCTAATGATGATTTTGTTCGGGCTCGGCACTTCAATGGTGATGCCGGGGATTTCACTCATGGTCACCTGATGGCTGTAGCCGAGGTTCATGACCAAATCCTTGCCCTGCTTCGCGACACGGTAGCCAACGCCGTTGACATCCAGTTCCTTGGTGAAACCGGTAGCAACGCCCTGCACCATATTGCTCAGCAACGTGCGGGTCAAACCGTGCAACGCACGGTTTTCTTTCTCGTCGTTGGGGCGCGTGACCAAAATCTCGTTGCCCTCAATCACGACGGTCATATTTTGATGTACTTTCTGGGTGAGTTCACCCTTAGGCCCCTTCGCGCTCACGACACCATCCTTGAGCGTTACCGTAACACCGGCGGGGATG
>JAZSOY010000145.1:0-14458 GCA_045537155.1 Acutalibacteraceae bacterium | reverse complement strand
TGCGGTGGAGCGCTGCTCCTGAGTTGGCTGGTTCACGTGAGTTTGCTGCGGCATTGCGGGAGCACGGGGTGTTGCCGTCTATCGGACACAGCAACGCCGAATACGATGAGGTTGTCAACGCTGTGAAACAAGGATTTACACACATTACGCATTTGTATTCGTGTTGTAGTACCGTGCATCGCCGCAACGCCTATCGGTATGCCGGCATTGTGGAAAGCGCGTACTTGTTGGACGATTTAACGGTGGAAATCATCGCTGACGGGGTGCATCTGCCGCCGCCGTTGCTGCAACAGGTGTATCGGTTTATCGGTCCTGACCGTACGGCACTGGTCACGGATTCTATGCGCGGTGCCGGTATGCCGGACGGCGAGAGCGTGCTTGGTAGTTTGGAGACCGGACTCAAAGTGATTATTGAGGATGGCGTCGCGAAACTGCCCGACCGCAGTGCCTTTGCCGGCAGTGTGGCAACGATGGAGCGTTTGGTGAAAAATATGGTACACCTCGCGAACGCCACGCTGACCGATGCGGTTAAGATGGCGACCGAAACGCCGGCGCGCATTGTAGGGTTATCTGACCGCGGCACTTTGGACGTCGGTAAGCGAGCCGATATTGTGTTGTTTGATGATGAGTTTTGTGTATCGCGCACCATCGTCGGTGGACGTACGGTGTTTGTCAACGGAAAGGAGTAAAAACGATGAATGTGGCATTTGCAGGGTTGCGCCATTCTCATATTTATGCATTGTATAACGAGATAAAAGAACATCCGGAACTGACGATTGTCGGTGCTTGGGAGGAAAACGAGGAGGCGGCCGCCGAAGCGAAGAAAGTGGTCACCGAGCCGTTTTACGACAGCTATGAGGCGTTGCTTGCCGACCCGCGTGTGGATATTGTAGCGATTGGTGATTATTACGGGATTCGCGGAGCGCGCGTGTGTCAGGCGTTGCGCGCCGGCAAAGCACCCATCACCGACAAACCGTTGTGTACGTTGCCCGAAGAATTGGACGAGATTGAGTGTCTGAGCCGAGAAAAAGGGATTCCGGTGGGAATTCAGTTGGAACTGCGCAACAACGCTGTGTTACAAAAGGCGGCAGAGGTCATTCACAGTGGAGAGTTGGGCGAAATTCGTTTGGTACATTTTACCGCGCAGCACCCGTTGAATTACGGGGTGCGCCCGTCGTGGTATTTTGAAGAGGGCAAACACGGCGGCGTGTTTAACGATATCGCGATTCACGGGATGGACGCACTAACGTGGGTGACCGGATATTCCTATGAAAAGACCTTGTTTGCACGGCAATGGAATCAATACGCCACGCAGGTGCCGCATTTTAAGGATTGCGCACAGTTTAACGGATTATTGGCAAACGGCGCCGCGGTATCGGGTGACGTGTCGTATGCCGCACCAATGCCGATGGGGTTCTGTTTGCCGAGTTATTGGCGGTTTACTTTCTGGGGCGATAACGGTTACCTCGAATGTTGTGTGGACGGCGATTCGGTCAGTGTGGCGGTTAATGGAGATGAGGAACTCCGTGTTTTGCCGGTCCAAGAACCCACGCGTTACGCGTTAGAGGGATTTTTACAAGAGGTGTCTAGCGGTAAACCCGGAGAAAACACCGCCGGATGCCTTGCGGCTACGCGTGCGACCTTGATGCTGCAACGGTTTGCAGACGAACAACGATAACGGTTCCCACGACATCAAGGGGAACGGAAATCGGCGTCAAATGGTAAAGAAAAAGGCACCGTCTTACTTGCAAGACGGTGCCTTTTATGCTGTTTTATTCGTCTTCGGTTTCGGGGATAGAAAGCAAAGAGGGAACCTCCGCGCTGTCCACCTCTTCTACCTTATTCAGGCGTTTTCGAATGATATTGTTGCGGCTTTGGGCGTCTTCCAACGCGGTGCCGGCTTCGTCAATTTTCTTCTTTGCTTTGGACAATATCCCCTCAAATTTTTCGTACTGGGTTTTGACGGCGCCAAGCACTTTCCACACCTCGGCGGCGCGCTTATCAATCGCTAAGGTACGGAAACCCATCCGCAACGTGTTGAGGAAGGCGGTAATCGTGGTGGGGCCGCACACCATAATGCGATACCGGTTTTGCAGGTCTTCCATCAAACCCGGGCGGCGCAACACTTCGGCATATAACCCTTCCGTCGGCAAAAACATAATGGCAAAGTCGGTGGTTTTCGGCACCTCGATATACAGGTCGGCAATCGTTTTTGCCTCGTTTTTCAGCACGCGCTCCAACGCTTTAGCGGCCGCTTCGACGCCCTCTTTGTCGGCTTTTTCGGCAGCATCGCACAGGCGCACGTAATCTTCTTGCGGAAATTTAGAGTCAATCGGCAGCCACACAAACGAACCGTCATCCTCGCGCGAGGGAATGCGTATGGCATATTCGACCAGTTCGCCATTATTGCGAATCGACACATTTTGGCTGTATTGTTCGCGCGTCAACGTTTGCTCCAAGATGTTACCGAGTTGTACTTCCGCCCACGTGCCGCGTGCCTTGACATTGGTGAGCACGCGTTGCAAATCGCTGACACCACCGGCGAGTTCCTTCATTTCGCCAAGCGATTTGTAGACGTTTTGCAGTTGCTCGCCGACCGTTTTGAAACTGGAATCTAACCGTTTGGTCAACGTACTTTGTAATTTTTCATCCACGGTTTCACGCATTTGGTCGAGTTTCTTCTCGTTGCTTTCCTGCAACGCGCGCACCGCCGTGGTGAGCGTAGCGTTCAGTTTTTCTTGGTTTTCACCGGACGCCTTAATCGTTTCTTTCTGTCCCTCGGCGAGCAGGTGCATCATTTCCTTGAGCGAATCATCGGTTTCCCGACGTGTGTTGCGCAGTTCTTCGCGCAGGCGACTTTCCGTGTTGGCCAACTCTTGTAAGCCGACAGCCGATGGTTTTCGCGTCAACAACACGATTAACAATACAAGGATAACAACCAGTAGCACCAGAATGAGATACAATTCCATACCATCACTCCTGCACGTCGGATTCGTCGACAGCGGGCTCTTGTGTTTGTTTAGGGCCGGCTTTGCCGCCCTTGCCGTCGCGAATGACCTTAATGTTGTCACGGTGCACCGAAATCGGCGGAGAATCCGGCGATTTTTCCAAACGAACCTTCAGCGAGCCGGTGAGAATGTTGACATCCACGACCGTACCGCGCCCCTCGTCGGTGTTGACCAACGCCCCTTGACGGGGAGTGATTTTGTTGAGCGAAACATAGGCCTCCTGCTCGTATTTGAGGCAGCACATCAAGCGGCCGCAGGTGCCGGAAATTTTGGTGGGGTTGAGCGAAAGTCCTTGTTCTTTTGCCATACGGATGGATACCGGATGGAAATCCGGTAAAAACTGAGAACAACAAAGCGGACGACCGCAAATTCCCAATCCACCCAGCATTTTGGCTTCGTCGCGTACCCCAATTTGACGCAGTTCAATGCGCGTGTGAAAGACACTCGCCAAATCCTTCACCAAATTGCGAAAATCGACACGGCCCTCTGCTGAAAAGTAGAACAGGATTTTAGAGCCGTCAAACGCGCACTCGGCGCCGATGAGTTTCATATCCAAATTGTGTGCGGCAATCCGCTTGGCACACGTTTCCATAGCGTTCTTTTCGCGCTCGGCGTTTTCCGCGGCACGACGGATGTCCGCCGGTGTCGCTTGACGGACCACGGCACGCAACGGCTTGACAATTTCTTCGTCTGCTACGTCGCGGTTTGCCATAGCCACTTCACCGCATTCCAACCCTTGCGCGGTTTCCACGATGACCGCGTCCCCCTTTTGCAAGGTGTGACCGGCGGCGTCAAAATAATAGATTTTTCCCATATTCTTAAAACGAACACCGATAATATTTGTCATGGTATTTCCAACCTTTCCTATTTTCCTGCCGCACGCCGCAACCGCGCGCACAGCAACGTGAGAAACAACGTGTAATTCATATTCCGCAATCGCATCGTTTGCAGTTCGTCCAGTGCGGTCAGTACCGACAACAGTTGTTGCCGTGTCAGACTCTGTGCCATACGCTCGGCCACTGCCGGGGCGGTGCTGAGATACGGGCCGCAACCGTAACGGTAAAACAAGGCGTCACGCACAATGAGTTTCAAACCACTCAAAACAGCCGGGACGGTGTCCTTGGATTTTTCCAGCGGTGCGGTGGCCTTCAACAGTGCCAACTCGGTAGGGGCGATGATTCCCTCGGCTAACGCCGGAAGTCGCCCGACAATCTCTTGCAGGGAACCGTTTTCCACACTGCGCAACGCTTGCCCGATGACACCTCCCCACAACGCGGCGGCGCGGGAGAGTTCTTCTTCTGACCGGTCGGGTAACCGACGACGAAGAATGGCGACCGCCTCGCTCTCGGAAACGCCGCCGAGCGTCACCGTGAACAGTCGCGACTGTACGGTTTCCAACAACTGAGAGCGGTTTTCGCATGTCAGGAGAAACCGCACGTGTGTCGGCGGTTCTTCCAACAGTTTCAGCAAAGCATTTTGCGCTTGCGGTGTCATCGTCTGTGCATCGCATAGGATGAACACACGCAACGGAGCCTCGTTGGGGAGAACATAAGCCTCTTCTCGTAGGGCGCGTACCGCATCAACGGAAATGGAACGCGCTTCTGCGGTGTCCAGTTCGGTGATGTCGGGGTGTATGGCGTGCAACGCTTTATGGCAGGACGGACAACTGCCGCACGGACGGTCGTGGTGATTTGGACAAATCAATGCCGCCGCCAGCAGGCGCGCCATCGTGCGACGACCGCTACCCGCCGGACCTTCCAATAACAAGGCATGAGGCAACGTGCCGGAATCCAGGCGTGCAGAAAGCGTGGCCTTTGCGGCATCGTTACCCGCAAAAGTCGAACCATCCGGCAACTTCCAGTTCACGGCACACTCTCCCTTATAAAATACTCCGATTATAAGTATACTGTATTTTGCACGTTGTGGCAAGAATTTTCTTGACAATCGTTCCGGAAAGACGTACCATTAGGGCAAATACCGAACAAAATTTTGTTTTTAATACACAGACGGGGGCGCGATTGTGAAAATTCCGTATTTCAAGATTACGGCATTGCTGGTATTGTTGACAGTGGTGTCGTTTGGGTTGTCGGCGGTGACCGGACCTTCGCGGCAGGATGCGGATGAGGATACCGTTTCGGTAACCGCCAGTTTTTATCCAATATATACTGCTGTGATGCGTGTGGCGGGGGGCAGTGAGGGCGTGTCGGTTGCCTGCTTGACGCAACCGACCGGCGGTTGTTTGCACGAGTATCAATTATCTCCTACCGAGCGATTGACGCTCGAAAACACGGATGTGTTATTCCTCAACGGCGCCGGTGCGGAAGCGTTTTTGGAACCGAGTTTGAAAACGTTGCCGCAGGTGCGCGTGGTGGATACGTCTGCCGGATTGACGGCAGAAACGCACACAGCGCACGAACACGACGAACACGCTCACGCGCAAAACGAGCACATCTGGATGAGTCCGACTGAGTATGCCCGGCAAGTGAATCGCATTTGTGAGGTGTTGTGCGAGGTGGATACCGCGAATGCCGACATCTATCGCCGCAATGCGGAACAATACAAAGTCGAGATTGAAGCCGTGGCGGCAGATACTCGCGCGGCGGTGAACGCATTGCCCACCAAACAGGTTGCGTTATTCCACGATTCTTTGGCATATTGGGCGGCAGCTGTCGGTTTGGAGCCGGTGGGGACATTATCGATTGGTGAGGACAGCGGATTTTCGGCTGCCGAGGTAGCCGCCTTAGCGGATGCGGTGACGGGACAAGAGGTCTTGTTTTTGTACGACGCGCAGTATCCGTTGCAAATGACACAACTCACGGCGTATGCCGACAAGAGTGCGATTGCCACGCTGTTATCAGCCGTACAGCCTACCGCCGGCGTGGCGGTAGAGGACGCGTGGTTGTACGCGATGAAAGAAAACGCCGCACGGTTGCGTGCGGCGGCAGAGGAGATGACACCATGAGTGAGTGCCGCCTACATTGCTTGAAAATTCAACACATCGGTGTGACGGTGGGTGGCAAAACGCTGCTGCACGATATCAATTTGCATGCGCATTGTGGCGAAACCACCGCCATCATCGGGCGAAACGGCGCGGGTAAAAGCACGTTGCTCAAAGCCATTTTGGGGGAAATCCCACACACCGGAAGTGTCGAGTTTTCCGGACACAACGGCACGCCGGTTAAAGGAAAACGGCCGCGTATCGGGTATGTGCCGCAGTCGGTGGCGCTGGAGCGCTATTCACCGGCAACGGTGTACGATACATTGTTGTCCCTGACGAGCACCTATCCGGTGTTTTTACCGCGGCGACGCCAAGATACGGAACGATTGACAGCACAACTGGCGCGGTTTCACGCCGAAGCATTGCTGGATACGCCGATAGGGAAATTATCCGGCGGTGAATTACAACGCGTTTTGTTGGCGGCGGCGACGTTGCCGTGCCCCGATTTGCTGGTGTTGGACGAGCCGGTGTCCGGTGTGGATGCTGCCGGCTTGGAAGAGTTTTATGCGTTGTTGGAAGAACTGAAAGCCACGGAAGATTTGGTGGTGTTGTTGGTGTCGCACGACTTGGCGTATGTGGAGGCACACGCCGACCGGGTCTTGTTGTTGGACAAAACGGTACAAGCGTCCGGTACGCCGGCGGAAGTGTTTGCGTCCGACGCGTTTCGCGCCACCTTCGGCAGAAAGGAGAACGGCGATGATACAAATCATCGGTGAAATGTTTACCTACGACTTTTTGCGGCGCGCTCTCGTTGCCATCGCGTTGATGATGCCGCTGTTTTCGCTGTTGGGCACGTTGGTCGTTAATAACAAACTATCGTTTTTCTCCGACGCGTTGGGACATTCGGCATTGACGGGTGTTGCGGTGGGCGTCATTGCCGGTTTGGCCGACCCCACGCCGGCTATGGTACTGTTTGCGGTGGTATTTGCGTTGCTGATGAATGCCATTCGCCATTCGCGGCTTTCCTCCACGGATACGGTTATCGGGGTGTTTTCTTCGTGTGGGGTGGCCGTGGGATTGGTCTTGTTGTCGCGCGGAAATCTGCAAAATTACCAAAGTATTTTAATTGGAGATTTGTTGTCCATTACCAACGAGCAATTGTGGGTGCTCGGCGGCGCGTTGGTCGTCGTGGTCGTGGTGTGGTTGTTATGCTTTAACGGATTCTATGCGGTATCGCTCAATCCGTCGTTGGCACACAGCCGCGGTTTACGTACACGCTGGTTGGACAATTTGTTTGTCGTCGTGCTCGCGGTGACGGTGATGCTTGCGATTCGTTGGGTGGGGCTGTTACTGATTAACGCGTTGTTGGTACTGCCTGCCGCCGCCGCACGCAACGTCGCACGCAGTATGCGGAGTTATCTGGCGTTGACGCTGGTATTTTCTTGGTTTTCGGGATGTTTGGGATTGGTATTGTCGTGGTTGAATGCCGTAGCCGCCGGTCCCACCATCGTACTGGTGAGTGCGGCGGTGTTTTTCGGCACGTTCCTCATGGCGCGACGCGATAAGTAAAACGCAGAAAACCAGAACACACGAAAAAGGGTGGTACGATGAAACAATATCAAATCACAGGAATGAGTTGTGCGGCGTGCAGTGCGCGCGTGGAACAAGCCGTTTCGGCGGTGCCCGGTGTGTCGGCGTGTACGGTTAATCTGTTAACCAACACGATGACGGTGGACGGCGAAGCCTCTGCCGATGCGGTGGTTGCGGCGGTGGTTGCCGCCGGATACGGTGTTCGTCAAGATGACACGCACACCCCGACCGACAACGGTACGTCAGACACGGCAGTGGTGCGGCGGCGGTTAATCGCGTCGTTGGGATGCTTAGTGGTGTTGATGTACGTGTCGATGGGGCACACCATGTGGGGGTGGCCGTTGCCGGCATTTTTCGAGGGGAATGCCGTGGCGGTCGGTCTGTTGCAACTGTTGCTGTCTGCGGCGGTGTTGGTGATTAACCAATCGTTTTTTATACGAGGATACGGTGCCATTTTGCGCGGCGCGCCGAATATGGATACGCTGGTGGCGTTGGGGTCAACGGCGTCGTTCGGATATAGCACGGTAGCGTTGTTCTTAGCAACGCAAGCCGCGATGCGCGGCGAAATCGATGCCGCGACGCATCTGGTGCACGGTCTTTATTTTGAGGCAGCGGCGATGATACCGGCGCTGATTACGTTGGGGAAATTATTGGAGGCTCGCTCCAAGGGGAAAACAACGAATGCGTTGCGGCAGTTGATGCAGTTGACACCGCAAACGGCGACGGTGGTGCGTGACGGTCGTGAAGTGGTCGTGCCGGTGGAACAAGTAGCGCGCGGTGACATCTTTGTCGTACGCCCCGGTGAAACGGTGCCGGTTGACGGGGTGGTGTTGGAAGGGCAAAGCGCGCTCAACGAGGCGGCGCTCAGCGGAGAAAGCAATCCGGTGGATAAGGGTGTTGGCGATACGGTATCGGCTGCCACGCTCAATCAATCCGGTTTTTTGCGGTGCGAGGCGACCCGCGTGGGTGAGGATACCACACTGGCACAAATCATTCAGCTGGTCAGCGATGCGGCGGCAGGCAAAGCGCCGATTGCCAAACTTGCCGACCGCGTGGCAGGTGTGTTTGTACCGGTGGTGATGGCGATTGCTGCGGTTACCACCTTGGTATGGTTGTGGTGCGATGCCACGGCCGGTGCCGCCTTGGCGCGCGGTGTGGCGGTATTGGTTATCAGTTGTCCGTGTGCGTTGGGATTGGCGACGCCGGTGGCGATTATGGTCGGCAACGGCGTCGGTGCGCGCAACGGTATTTTGTTCAAAACGGCGGAAGCGTTGGAGCAGGCCGGCAAGACGCGTACGGTGATACTGGATAAAACGGGTACGATTACTGCCGGTGAGCCGCAGGTGACAGCGATAATGCCGGCGGATGGCGTCGACGAGGATGCCCTGCTGACGCTCGCCGCATCGTTAGAGCAACCGAGTGAACATCCGTTGGCGCGGGCGGTGTTATCTGCCGCCGAACAACGCGGTCTGGCGGTGCATACTGTCACGGATTTCCAAGCGTTGGTCGGTAACGGTGTCACCGCGATGTACGACCATCACAGACTATGTGGCGGCAGTGTCGCGTTTTTGCAGACAGTGGCCACGGTGTCGGAAGAGTGGCAGACGCGCGCAGACGCGTTTGCGCAAGCCGGTAACACGCCGTTACTGTTTTTTGAAGACGACCGACCGCTTGGGATTCTGGCGGTTGCCGATACGATAAAAGAGGACAGCGCCGAGGCGATACACGCGTTGCAGGCGATGGGGTTGCGTGTGGTGATGTTGACGGGTGATAATGAGCGAACAGCGCACGCGATTGCGAAACAGGTCGGTGTGGACGAAGTGGTTGCCGGTGTCATGCCGGACGGGAAAGAGGCTGTCGTGCGCGCGTGGCAACAACACGGACAGGTGATGATGGTAGGTGACGGAATCAACGACGCGCCGGCATTGACGCGCGCGGATTGCGGTGTCGCCATCGGTGCCGGTACCGATGTGGCAATCGATGCCGCCGACGTGGTACTGGTAAAAAATCGGTTGTCTGATGTGCCGGCGGCGATTCGACTCAGTCGCGCTACGTTGCGCAACATTCAGCAAAATCTGTTTTGGGCGTTTTTATACAATTCGTTGGGGATTCCGCTGGCGGCCGGGGTGTTCATTCCGTGGCTCGGGTGGGAGCTGCATCCGATGTTCGGGGCGTTGGCAATGAGTTTGTCCAGCGTGTGTGTGGTCACCAACGCCTTGCGGTTGAACGGCGCGCGATTGTATCCGCGGCAAAAAGCAAAAAAAGCGTCGCGGGGTACGATGCGGAACAAAACGTTGCGGGTGGAGGGGATGATGTGTTCCCACTGTGAGGCACAAGTACAAAAGGCGCTGCAACGTCTTGACGGGGTAGTCTCGGCAGAAGCCGACCATCGCACCGGTATGGTGCGTGTGCGGTTGGCGCGCGCGGTCGACGATGCGCTCCTACGCGACGCGGTGGAAGCAGAAGAATACACCGTTCGGGAAATACGATAACAAAAGCCGGACACCGATAGTTTTTCGGTGTCCGGCTTGCTTTTTTATTTTATTCGGTGGTTTCGGGAGCCGGAGTGAGGCGACGGATGTGGACCAACTCCACACGGCGTTCGTCCATCTGCAACACTTGGAACATCCAACCATCATACTCCAGTTCGGCGTGTTCGTCTGCCGTGGGGATGCGTCCCAAGCGGTCAATCAAGAAACCGGCCAACGTTTCATAGTCGCCTTCCGGAAAGGACACGCTCAGCAGGTCGCCAACTTCGTCAATCGCCATCGCGCCGTCTACCTCAAACGAGTTGTCGGCACGTTGTTTGACTTCCTCTTCTTCGTGGTCATACTCATCTTGAATACTGCCGACGATGGATTCCAACAAGTCTTCCATCGAAACAATGCCGGCGAGGCCGCCGTATTCATCGACGACCATCGCCAATTGAATATGCTTTTCCGTCAATTCGGTCAACAACGATTGGCAGTTTTTGGTGCCGGGCACAAAGTACGCTTCTCGAACGAGTGTGCGTAACGACAATTCCGCCGGCAACGGTTGACCGACATACGGCAATAAATCTTTGACATAGAGAACCCCAATGACGTGGTCAATGTCCTCTTCATATACCGGCACACGCGAAAATCCTTCTTCTACGGCGATGCGCAACGCTTCCTGTACCGAGTCGGTTACGTCGACGGCTTCGACATCCGTACGCGGGGTCATAATGTCTTCCGCGGTCATATCTCCAAACTCGAAGATATTGTTAATCATATCTTTTTGTGTGCCTTCAATGACACCCTTTTCCTCGCCGGCGTCCATCAGTTCACGAATATCCTCTTCCGTTACCGTTTTGCGGTGGTCGGATGACAGTCGTTTGGACAGTGATTTCCAGAACGAGGCCGCCGGTGTCGTATTGCCTTCAGGCGCAGGGTCTGCCATGGTGTAAAATTTCCCCTTTCCAATGTTGGTTTCCTCTATCATAACGGATTTTTTTGATTCTGTCAAATCCAGTAGGCGGAGTTAGCCGACCGTCAAACCGGATTTCGGCGTGTTTTCGCCCGAAAATCTAACAAAAAGTCGTTATTTCGAAACAAAAAGAGCAAAAAACAACGCCTTTCAAAAAATTTGGAAAAAGAATCGTTTTTTTCTTTACAGTTCTAAAAAAAAGTGGTATCATTATGCTTGGTGCGGACTGCACCGATATGTTCGTTTTGATTATCCTAAAAGGAGGAAATATTTCTATGGCAAGAAAGTTCAAAACCATGGACGGTAACAACGCGGCGGCGCATGTATCCTATGCTTTCACCGAAGTTGCGGGTATTTACCCGATTACGCCGTCCAGCCCGATGGCAGACTATGTAGACCAATGGTCCGCTGCCGGACTGAAAAACATTTTCGGCACAACGGTAAAGGTGTCGGAAATGCAATCCGAGGCCGGTGCCGCCGGTACGGTGCACGGCTCGTTGGCAGCCGGTGCGTTGACCACCACCTACACGGCTTCGCAAGGTTTGCTGTTGATGATTCCCAATATGTACAAAATCGCCGGTGAATTGCTCCCGTCGGTGTTCCACGTGTCGGCGCGTTGTGTGGCGTCGCACGCATTGAACATTTTCGGTGACCATTCCGACGTCTATGCTTGCCGCCAGACCGGTTTTGCGATGTTGGCGGAAACCAACACGCAGGAAGTGATGGACCTTGGTGCGGTTGCTCACTTGGCAACCATCAAGAGCCGTGTTCCGTTTATCAACTTCTTTGACGGCTTCCGCACCTCTCACGAAATCCAGAAGATTCAGGTGTGGGATTACGACGATTTGGCCGAAATGTGTGATATGGACGCCGTGGCGGCGTTCCGCAAACGCGCGCTCAACCCCGAGCATCCCGTGATGCGCGGCTCGCACGAAAACGGCGATATCTTCTTCCAGCATCGTGAAGCATGCAACGCTTACTACGACGCTGTGCCCGGCATTGTGGAAGAGTATATGGGCAAAGTCAACGCGAAATTGGGCACCGATTATCAGTTGTTCAACTACTACGGTGCGCCGGATGCTGAGCGCGTGATTGTCGCGATGGGTTCGTTCTGCGACGTGGCAGAAGAAGTCATTGACTACTTGACCGCCGCCGGCGAAAAAGTCGGTTTGGTGAAAGTGCGTTTGTATCGTCCGTTCTCCGCGAAACATTTGGTGGCGGTCATTCCCGAAACGGTGAAGACCATTGCGGTTCTTGACCGTACCAAGGAGCCGGGCGCTCTCGGCGAGCCGTTGTATCTGGATGTCGTTGCCGCCTTGGCTTCGCAAGGCCGTACCGGTATCCGCGTGATTGGCGGTCGTTATGGTTTGGGTTCCAAAGATACGCCGCCTTCCAGCGTGTTTGCGGTGTATAAGGAAATGACCAAAGCCGACCCGAAACCGCAATTTACCATCGGCATTACCGACGATGTTACCAACCTGTCTTTGGAAGAAGAAGAAGCCCCCAACACGGCTGCAGCCGGTACCATCGAGTGCAAGTTCTGGGGCTTGGGCGGCGACGGTACGGTCGGTGCCAACAAAAACTCCATCAAAATCATCGGTGACCACACCGATAAATATGTGCAGGCATACTTCCAGTATGACTCCAAAAAGACCGGCGGAATCACCGTGTCGCACTTGCGTTTTGGTGACCAACCCATCAAGAGCCCGTACTATATCAACAAGGCCGACTTTGTGGCTTGCCACAACCCGTCCTACGTGATTAAGGACTACAAGATGGTCAACGACGTCAAACCCGGTGGCGTGTTTATGATTAACTGCCAGTGGTCGCCGGAAGAGCTGGAGAAACATTTGTCGGCAGAGGCTAAGCGCTACATCGCCAAGAACAATGTGCAGCTCTACACCATCAACGCCATTGATTTGGCGATGCAGATTGGTATGGGTAAACGTACCAACACCATTTTGCAGTCGGCGTTCTTTACGCTGGCGAAGGTGATGCCGCAGGAAGAAGCCATCCAGTATATGAAGGATGCCGCTACGAAGTCCTACTCCAAAAAGGGTATGGATGTTGTGGAAATGAACCACAAGGCGATTGACGCCGGTGCCACGGCGTTCGTGAAGGTGGATGTGCCTGCCGCGTGGGCCGATGCGAAAGACGACACAGTAGCAGACGTTGAGAACGGCCCGGCGAAACTGGTGAAGATGGTTGATGAAATCATGAAACCGGTTGGCAAGATGAACGGTGATTCGTTGCCGGTTTCCGCCTTTGTGGACCACGCTGACGGTACGTTTGAACAGGGTGCTGCTGCGTATGAGAAACGCGGTGTTGCCGTGATGGTTCCCACTTGGGAAGAAGATACCTGTGTGAAATGTAACCAGTGCTCGTTTGTTTGCCCGCACGCCACCATTCGTCCGTTCGCGCTGAGCGAAGAAGAAGTTGCGGCGGCTCCCGACAATATGAAGAAGGCTCCGAAGCCGGTTATCAAAACCAATTACACCTACACCCTTGCCATCTCCCCGATGGATTGTATGGGTTGCGGCGTTTGCGTGGGCGTGTGCCCGACCAACTCCTTGAAAATGGTGTCCCGTGAGTCGCAGGAAGACCAGCAGAAGGTGTTTGATTACTGTGTGGCTCAGGTGGCAGACAAACCGGAAGTACAGAGCAACACCGTGATGGGTAGCCAGTACAAGCAACCGTTGCTTGAGTTCTCCGGTTCTTGCGCCGGTTGTGCGGAAACCGCCTACGCGCGTTTGATTACGCAGTTGTTTGGTGACCGTATGTACATCTCCAATGCCACCGGTTGTTCCTCCATCTGGGGCGGCCCCGCGGCGACCTCGCCGTACACCGTCAACAAAGAGGGCCACGGTCCGGCTTGGGCGAACTCCTTGTTTGAGGATAACGCCGAGCACGGCTTTGGTATGTACTTGGGTCAGAAGGCTTTGCGCGCCAGCTTGATTGAGCAGGTGCAGGCAATGGCTGAATCTGACAAAGCGTCTGCGGAATTTAAGGCGGCAGCAGAAGCCTACTTGAATTCGGTCAACAACGGTGCTGAAAACGCAAAAGCGACCAAGGCTTTGATTGTGGAACTGGAAAAAGCGGCGGCCGAGGGTTGCCCGACGGCGCCGGCGATTCTGGAGAAGAAAGAGTATCTGTCCAAAAAGTCCGTCTGGATTTTCGGCGGCGACGGTTGGGCATACGATATCGGCTTCGGCGGCGTCGACCACGTGTTGGCCTCCGGCGAAGATGTCAACATCATGGTGTTCGATACCGAAGTGTATTCCAACACCGGTGGTCAGGCTTCCAAGGCTTCTCAAATCGGTCAGGTGGCACAGTTTGCCGCTGCCGGTAAAGCGATTGCCAAGAAGAGCCTTGCTGAAATCGCGATGTCCTATGGATATGTGTACGTTGCTCAGATTGCCATGGGGGCTGACAAGAACCAGACCATCAAGGCGATTGTGGAAGCGGAAGCGTATCC
>JAZSOY010000049.1:0-3890 GCA_045537155.1 Acutalibacteraceae bacterium | reverse complement strand
ACTTCGACGTGTTTATCGTTGATGTCAACACCCTGCATACGGTAGGTGCGCTGAACTTCTTGAATCAAGTAGTTTTGCACTGCTTCGGCACCGCTGATAGCCAAAATGTCGTGAGGATTGATGGAGCCCTCTGTCAAACGGTCGCCCTTTTTGACGATATCGCCGTCCTGCACACGAATACGTGAGTCAAAGGACACCGGATAACTGCGCTCGTCGACGTTTGTCGTATCCGTGGAGGTGACATAGATAACGCGCTTTTTCTTCTCTTCACCGAGGCGTACAACGCCATCGATTTCGGAGATAATAGCCAACAACTTCGGCTTACGGCCTTCAAACAATTCCTCAACACGCGGCAAACCTTGCGTGATGTCTTCTGCCGAGGCAACACCACCGGTATGGAACGTACGCATCGTCAACTGCGTACCGGGTTCACCGATGGACTGTGCGGCGATGATACCTACCGCTTCACCCACCGTTACGGGGTCTACGGTCGCCAGGTTGGAACCGTAACACTTGGCGCAAACACCGTGTGCTGCTTGGCAGGTCAGCACGGAACGAATCTTGATGCGTTCCACGCCATATTCCTTGACCAATTTGTTGGACAGTTCTTCGGTGAGTATCGTGTTGGTATCCACCACGACTTCACCGGTAGCGGCATCAACAAAGTCTTCTGCCAAATACCGACCAACCAAACGCTCGGTCAACGGCTCAATCATTTCCTTGCCGTCTTTGATGTCATACACTTCAATGCCTTGGTGCGTGCCGCAATCGTCCTCACGAATGATGACATCTTGCGAAACGTCAACCAGACGACGGGTCAAGTAACCGGAGTCTGCCGTACGCAAAGCGGTATCTGCCAAGCCTTTACGAGCACCACGCGAGGAGATGAAGTATTCCAAGATGTTCAGGCCTTCACGGTAGTTAGCGCGAATCGGGACTTCGATGGTACGACCGGAGGTGTTGGCAATCAATCCACGCATACCGGCCAACTGACGAATCTGAGCAATGGAACCACGCGCACCGGAATCGGACATCATATAGATGGGGTTGAACGGGTCCATATTGCTGTTCAATGCCTTGGTGACTTTGTCGGTGGTGTCATTCCATGTGCGAATAACCATCTGATAACGCTCTTCATCCGACAACAAACCTTGGTTGTACAAATCGGTAATTTGGTCAACCATGGCTTCCGCCTCAGCGATTAATTGTTTTTTCTCCGGCGGGATGGAGGCATCCACCACAGCGACGGTCAAAGCACCCTTCGTCGAATACTTGTAACCCTGTGCTTTGATAGCATCCAACACTTCGGAAGTGCGTGCAGGACCGTGTACTTTGATACACTTGTCAATGATTTGGGAGAGTTGCTTTTTACCGACTTTGTAGTTGACCTCGTAGAGGAACATATCCTCGTCGGTATGGCGCTCCACCAGACCCAAATCTTGCGGCAACGGCTGGTTAAAGATAATCCGGCCGATAGTGGTTTCAATCAAACGAGATTGTTGCTTGCCGCCGATTGTCATGGTACGGCGCACGCGGATTTTCGCATGCAAACCGATGACCTTTTCGGCATACGCCATCAACGCTTCGTTCTCATCGCGGAACACTTTACCTTCGCCGGGTTCACCCGGTTTCTCAATGGTCAAGTAATAGGAACCCAACACCATATCCTGTGTGGGAACCGTGACAGGACGTCCATCCGACGGCTTGAGCAAGTTGCCGGCGGCGAGCATCAAGAAACGTGCCTCGGCTTGTGCTTCGGCAGACAACGGCACGTGCACAGCCATCTGGTCGCCGTCGAAGTCGGCGTTAAATGCCGTACAAGCCAACGGATGCAGTTTAATGGCACGACCTTCCACCAGCACCGGTTCAAATGCCTGAATACCCAAACGGTGCAGGGTAGGAGCACGGTTGAGCATAACCGGATGGTCTTTGATGACAATTTCCAGCGCATCCCACACTTCCGGACGGACACGGTCCACCATCTTACGTGCGGATTTGATGTTGCCGGCAGCGCCGGTTTCCACCAACCGTTTCATCACAAACGGTTTGAACAGTTCCAATGCCATCTCTTTCGGCAGACCGCATTGGTACATCTTCAGTTCGGGACCGACAACGATAACCGAACGACCGGAATAGTCCACGCGTTTGCCGAGCAGATTCTGACGGAAACGACCTTGTTTACCTTTCAGCATATCCGACAGCGATTTCAAGGAGCGGTTATTCGGACCGGTGACCGGACGACCGCGGCGGCCGTTGTCAATCAGTGCGTCCACCGCTTCTTGTAACATACGTTTTTCGTTGCGGACAATGATGTCCGGCGCGCCGAGTTCTAATAACCGCTTCAGACGATTGTTACGGTTGATAACGCGGCGATACAAATCGTTCAAATCGGAGGTAGCAAAACGGCCACCGTCCAGCTGAACCATCGGACGAATATCCGGCGGAATGACCGGAATGACATCGAGAATCATCCACTCCGGACGGTTGCCGGACAAACGGAACGATTCTACGACTTCCAAACGCTTAAGCAAGCGCGCACGCTTTTGACCGGAAGCGCCTTCCAACTCTTCTTTCAGTTCCTCGGACAACTTTTCCAGGTCAATCGTGGCAAGGAGTTTTTGGATGTATTCCGCGCCCATACCGGCATCAAAATCATCCTCGTACTTTTCACGCATATCGCGGTAGTCTTTTTCGCTCAACACCTGTTTTTCCTGCAACGGAGTGGTGCCGGGGTCTGCCACGATATAGGAAGCAAAATACAAGACTTGCTCCAGTAGGCGAGGGGAGATATCCAACAACAACCCCATACGCGACGGGATACCTTTGAAATACCAAATATGCGACACCGGCGCCGCCAATTCAATGTGGCCCATACGCTCACGGCGCACTTTGGCACGTGTAACCTCTACGCCGCAACGGTCACAGATTTTACCCTTATAGCGAATCCGCTTGTATTTGCCGCAGTGGCATTCCCAGTCCTTGGTAGGCCCGAAAATACGCTCACAGAACAAACCGTCGCGTTCCGGCTTCAGGGTGCGGTAGTTAATCGTTTCCGGCTTCTTGACCTCACCGTAGGACCATCCACGGATTTGGTCAGGAGAGGCAAGACCGATTTTGATTGAATCAAATACGTTAAATTCCATCATCATTCTCCGCCCCCTCTCTTACAATTCCTCGGACTCGCCGAGCATATCGTTATCACTTGCAAATAAGTCTTCATCGAAAATATCATCCGTTTCGGGTTCTTCCACGCCGTAGCCGTCCAGTTCATTTTCGTTCGTGACGGTGCTGAACGCTTCTTCGTCTACGTCGCCCACCGTTACCAGCGTCAATTCCTCATCATCGTCAAAGGTTTGTTTCAAGTCAATTTCCTGTTTATCTTTGTTGAGGACTTTCACATCCAAACCAAGCGATTGCAGTTCTTTGACCAACACCTTAAAGGACTCCGGCACACCGGATTTCGGGACGTTTTGGCCCTTGACAATGGATTCATACGTCTTGACACGGCCCACCACGTCGTCGGATTTCACCGTCAGGATTTCCTGCAAGGTGTATGCCGCGCCGTAAGCTTCGAGTGCCCACACTTCCATTTCACCGAAACGCTGACCGCCGAATTGCGCTTTACCACCGAGAGGCTGTTGCGTAACCAAGCTGTACGGCCCGATTGCACGCGCGTGAATCTTATCGTCTACGAGGTGGATAAGCTTAATCATATATTGCACGCCGATAGTAACGCGGTTTTCAAACGCCTCACCCATTCTACCGTCGAATACTTGGAACTTACCGTCGACTTTGCCGTCGGGGTTGAGCAAGTTGTTTTCTCTAAACAACACTTCCAAGTCTTTTTCCGTAGCGCCGTCGAAGACGGGGGTGGCAATCTTCCAGCCGAG
>JAZSOY010000042.1:0-12321 GCA_045537155.1 Acutalibacteraceae bacterium | reverse complement strand
GACCGCTTGGCCTCCGACTTACTTTGAGATGATTCCCGATGTTAAAGAGAAGGTGAACTATCCCTTTGGCTACGGTCTTTCTTACACCAACTTCGCACTGAGCGAGCCGGTCGCCGCATTAAAAGACGGTACCATCGAAGTGTCCCTTTCCGTGACAAACGTGGGAAAACTGGCCGGTAAAGAGGTCGTTCAGGTCTATTTTTCGGCGCCCCAAGGCCGTCTGGGCAAAAGCAAACTCTCTCTGGCCGGTTTCCAAAAGAGCAAATTGCTCGCACCCGGTGAAAAGGAGAATATAACAGTCTCCTTTGCTGTTTCCGATATGGCAAGTTACGATGACCTGGGGAAATGCCAACTGTCTGCTTATGTGTTGGAGCAAGGACAGTATCGTTTCTTCGCAGGCACAAGCTGTCGCGATTTGCAGGAATGTGCCTATCAATACACCGTCAAAGAGGAATTTATCGTCACACAGCAGTTGCAGCAGCGCTGTGCTCCGAATCTGCTGCGTAAGCGTATGCTTTCGGACGGTAGCTTTGAGGAGATTCCTGCCTTTCCGGTGAGCCGCAACCACGCCCCTGCCCCCGAAAATACGGCGCAGCCGGTGATGTCAAACGAGCCGCTTCCCCTGCTCGCAGTGGCCGAGGGGAAACTCACCTTGGACGAATTTATGACACAAATGACGGACGGGGAGCTTATCCAAATGCTGGGCGGCATCCCCGATAAGGGGGTTTCCAATATCTACGGCTGGGGCGGTATCGAACGTCTGGGTATCCCTGCGGTCATGACTGCTGACGGCCCTGCCGGTGTGCGGCTACGTCCCGTCACGGGCGTTGCCACCACCGCCTTCCCCTGTGCCACACTGCTGGCTTGTACCTGGAACCCGGAACTCGCCTATGCTGTGGGTGCGGCAGGCGGCGCGGAATGTAAGGAAAACGGCCTTGCTATCTGGTTGACACCCGCCATGAACATTCACCGCAATCCCCTGTGCGGCAGAAACTTCGAGTACTTCAGCGAGGAGCCTCTGATTGCCGGTAAATTCGCCGCAGCCAAGGTGCGCGGGATTCAGAGCACCCATACCGCCGCTTCGGCGAAGCACTTCGCTGCCAACAACAAGGAGACCAATCGTTTCTACTCCGACAGCCGTATGTCGGAGCGTGCTCTGCGCGAAATCTATCTGCGCGGCTTTGAAATCTGCGTTAAAGAGGCCCAGCCCTGGGTCATCATGTCCTCCTACAATTTCATCAATGCCCGACGGGTATGCGAATGTGATGAGCTGATAGAAGGCATTTTGCGGCAGGAGTGGGGTTTTGAAGGGATGGTGACCACCGACTGGGGCGTCCCCTGCGAGCAGGTCAACTGCGTCATGGCAGGCAACGATATCCGTATGCCCACCGGTTTCCCGGAGGACTTGGCGCAGGCGCTGGAGGAGGGCCGCCTCCAACGCGGATATTTGGAAAGCTGTGCAAAGCGCATTTTACAAATGATTCTGAAACTGGATTGATAGATTTCTATTCATAGCAAAAATCTCCTTTGTTGTGTTCCAACAAAGGAGATTTTTTAGTTTCTTCTTATTGCGGCTGAAAGGGTTGGCTTAAACAATCGTAAATGGTGTAACTCGTATCCACCACGATATCATCCAGACAATATTTGCTGTTGACAATCGGCTCCCTGTTCTTATACTTGCCGTTCGTAAAATCCGGAAACTCCATCGGCATACCGCCCTTTTCTATGGATAGTTTCGATAAGGGGCCCACGGCAAGCCACGTCGCGGTATCGTAAGCGTCAATCGGTGTGTTCGTCCCACGTTTCACGCTTTCGATGAATGCTCGGAAAATCATCCAGTCCACGCCGTTGGAGTGCATCCCGAAAGATTCGGCAATTTTCGTCTGTTCTGTTTCAAATTCGCGCACTTCTCGTTGCAAGGGGTGTTCATATTTCAACAAGAACTCTTCCTCGTTGTTCCGCGTGTTTTCTTCCATACCTTCGATAAATACGGTTTTGAAATCCTCGGAAAGCATCCCCCTCGTTCCGCGGATGCAGATGTTTCGGGAATAATTGAGGCGCGGAAGAGTGGTATCCAGCGTCAAGACAACGGTGACACCGTTTTCGCAGGTAAGCACCGTTGTAACAATGTCCCCTTGCTTGTAATCTATCTTGGCATATTCGCTTTCTTCGCCGAATTTGTCCTTGGCAAACTGTTTCAGACCACGGCTTTTGGACGCAAACGAACTCAACGACACAAAACGGTTCCCCCGATTGATGCCCAACCATTTGCTGATGGGGCCGAGCTCGTGCGTGGGGTAGTTTTCACAGTTTTCGTGTATATAATGCCCCAAACGATAGTGCGATACGTTTTCGGCTTTCGGTTCTTTCAACAGCATTTCCCAAAACAAATCTTCCTGATTCAAATAATGGCAATACCCACCCGTGCAATGAATCACCTCGCCGAACAAGCCTTGTTTTATCATATTATAGGCGGCGAGTTCTCGCTTGCCGTAGCAAATGTTTTCCAGCATCATAATCGGCGTGCCGGTTTGCTCGTAAACGGAAATCAAATCGTAACATTGCTCCAGGGTGTCGGCACAACCCACCTCGATAGCCGTATATTTCCCTGCCAGCATAAATTGTTTGGCCAGTTCCACACGGCCGTCCCAACCGGTAAACAGAAAAACGGCATCAATATCGGCATCGTTTAAGATATCCCGATAATCCCGCGTTTCTTTGGCTTGGGGTTTCCCATTCTTTTGCAATATGGTTTGTGCAGCATCGATTTTGTCTTGTATCAGGTCACACAGATACACAATATCGACATCTTCCATTTTGGAAAGCGCACAATCTAACATATTGCTGCCGCGTTGTCCTAAACCGATGTAGCCAATCTTAATACTGTCTTTCATACGATTCCCTCTTTACATTTTAGTCCTGTGTGCTATAATCAAAGTATAATACGTAAAAAATATAAGACAATACGAAAATTGACTAAAAAAATATGGTTTTAGACTATACTGTGAGGGGATTGCGTGAACTCTTTTACCATTAAAAACTATGTTTCCTCGTTTGTTTCCAGTTGGGACGATACGTTTGTGTTTAACGGCGAAAGCCATAGTATGTGTGAAATCGTCTTTGTGGACAAGGGAAAAGTCATCGTCACCGAGGAAAACACGGTGTACAACTTAGAAGAAAATCAAATGATTATTCACGCGCCGATGGAGTTTCATTGTATCAAAAGTGCCGCTAACAGTATGCCTACCGTGCGGGTGATGAGTTTTAACATCCTCGGTCAATTACCGCACGCGTTGACCAACGGTGTCTTTACGTTAACATCGGACGAACGCGAAGATTATCTTTACACCTTTGAAAAAGCCGGAAAGGTGTGCCATGAAAAGCCGATATCCGAATGGGATATGGAAGAAGCGACCTGCCGCGTGATTGCGTTTTTAATTCGAATCAGCAAAACCAAAGCGCAGCACCGTACCTCCCTATCGCCATCAGCTGCTATCTATCAGAAAATCGCTTCCTTTATGGAAGAAAATATTACTGCCAACTTCACGATTGACGAAATTGCCCGGCAAAATTACGTCAGCAAAAGTTACTTAAAATGTCTCTTCCGGAAATACGCGAACACGTCCCCCAAACAATACGATATTCACCTGAAAATCAAAGCCGCTGACAAGAGGATGCAACAAGGATTTTCTATGCGTGAAATTGCCGAGGACTTAAAATTCTCATCACCAAACTACTTTTCTACTTTTTATAAACAACACACGGGAATGACTCCCTTAGAATTCAAACGACAGTTTGAAAATGCTGACATTTTCAAGAAATAACGCGTTTGAACCACACGACTATCGCGTGGTTTTCGTTTACACAGTAAAAAAGCGAGGTGCTTTGCACCTCGCTTTTTTATGTCCCAAATCGGGTTAAACAACCGCTTTTTTTCGGTGTACGGATACGTATTGTATCAAGAAGATGATGCCAACCAAGCCCAAGCCGATGGCATCGGTCACAAGGCCGGGAATAATCAGCAACAGACCGCCGGCAATACACACAATGCGTTCGTACCATTTCATCGGACGCATAAAGTAGCCTTCCAATGCCGCGCCGATGGCTAGGATTCCCACAATCGAGGATACCGCAATCAAAAGAACATTGAAAATGGTCACGTTCTCGCCGATAAACATCATTTCGGGATTCAGCGCAAAGATATAGGGAACAATAAACGCTGCAATCGCGAGTTTGGTAGAGGTAAGGGCGGTTTTCATGGGATTGGCTTGTGCAATGGCTGCACCGGCGTACGCCGCCAATGCCACCGGCGGCGTCAGGTCGGAAACGATACCGAAGTAGAACACAAAGAAGTGAGCCGCAATCATCGGAACGCCCATTTGCACCAATATCGGCGCACAGGTTGCCGCCATAATACAGTAATTGGCCGTGGTGGGAACACCCATACCCAGAACAATACAACATAGCATCGTCAAAAACAGCGCAACGATAACTTGGTTGCCGGCCAGTGCCACGATGCCGTTAAACAACATATACGCCAGACCGGTAACACTGATAATACCGGACACAATACCCGCCAAGCCGCATGCCACCGCGACGGTAATCATCCCTTGACCGCCTGCCGCTAAGGCTTCCAGTAAGCGTTTCGGGGTGATGCGGTGCTCTTTGTTAAATAAGCTCACCACAATCGCTGCCACGATGGCAATGGCCGCCGCATACGCAATCGAACGGGTGCTGGTACCGACCAGATAAATTAACAGAATTAAGGGAAGTAACAGATAACTTTGTTTCAACAACGGCACCAACGGAGGTCGTTCCTCTTTGGTCAAACCGCGGAGACCTTCTTTCTTTGCCTCCAGATGTACGGTAACAAACACACCGGCAAAATACAGAATCGCCGGCAAAATCGCGCGAAGCACGATGTTCGAATACGGTACACCCACCGTTTCCGCCATTAAGAAGGCAGCGGCACCCATAATGGGGGGCATAATCTGACCGCCGGTAGATGCCGATGCTTCTGCGGCTGCGGCAAATTCCGGCTTGTATCCGGTCCGTTTCATCAGGGGGATGGTCACCGCACCCGAACCCACCGTATTCGCCACCGACGAACCGGAAACCATCCCTTCCAGTGCCGACGCAACCACCGCTACTTTGGCAGGGCCACCGGAAAAGCGTCCTACCAACGCGTTGGCAATGTTAATAAAGAAATCGGCAATGCCCGTTCTTTCCAAAAATGCGCCGAAAATGATGAACATCACAATATATTTTGAGCAGACATTCACGGGGGTGGACAAAATACCATTCTTCGAGTAGAAGAGGGTTTTGACGATGTTGCTGATGCGTGCCCACATATCGGGATTGGTCGAACCCCAAATCAGCGCATAAATCAACAACACGCCCGCCACACACAGTATCGGCAAACCCACACTTCTGCGGCATAGTTCCGCTAAGCACAAAATGCCGACAATGCCGATGGCAACCTCCAAACCGCTGATGCGGCTCAGAGAGATAATGGCCGTGGCATTCACGGTAAAGTACAAAAACGCACCGGTACCGAGCACCAACAACACCACATCATACCACGGCATATAATTGGTTTTCTGCTTACCTTTCTTGACCGGAAAGACTATATAACCAATAAACACAATAAACGCCATAAAGGTCGTTAATCGTATTTCGTCTAACCACGTGGCAAACAACGTAACATAAATGCAAAACACCGAAAACAGTGCCAGAATGCACGTGACGACCACCTTCGGTACACCCGTCCAAACACGCGTGTTCGATTCACGGTCGTATTTTTTCATCACCTCTTCGACGTTCATCGGCTCGGAGAGGTCGGGTTGTGTTTTTTTCTTTAATAAATTCATTGTGATAATATCCTTATCATAAAGATTTTGGCTGCAACCAAAAACCAGTTACAGCCAATAACGCTCATCTGTTCAAAAACAATCGTGCTTATTCCACTGTGATACCTTTTTCAGCAAAATATTTAGCAGCACCGGGATGGAACGGAGCAGTCATACCGGCAGTCGCATTTTCCAGAGAAAGTTCCTCACCTTTGGCATGGGCAGCCGTAATCGTATCGATGTTGTCAAAGATAGCCTTGGTGATGCTGTACACATCGTCTTCGGAAGCCGACGTACTGACAATCAGCGTTGCCTTCACGGTCACGGTAGCAATGTCTTCCGTCTGACCGTTGTAGGTGTTTGCCGGAATGTTGAACGTCGTGTAGTACGGCGAACTTTCCATCAGTGCGTCCGCAACCGCACCGTCAATCGGAATAAGACCGGCGCTGGTAGTGGTGCACAACTCTTGAATGGCCGGCGTCGGAGGACCGGCAACGATAAAGGCGGCATCGATTTTGCCGTCTTTTAACGCATCGGCAGACTCATCAAAAGACTGATATTGCGGTTTAATGTCCTCTACTGTCAAACCGGCGGCAGTCAGAATATCCATCGCATTAAAATACACGCCGGAACCCGGTGCGCCGATAGATACCTTTTTGCCTTTCAAGTCGGCAACCGTCTTGATTGCGGGGTCCATTGTCAATAATTGAACCGCCTCCGCATACAAACCGCCGATGACGCGGAACGAATCCATCTTACCCTCGACCTCAAAGGAACGCGTACCGGCACAAGCGTATGCCATCACATCCGACTGAACGGTAGCCAGCTGATAGTCGCCCGTGTCAATGCCCAGAATGTTCGCCTTGGAACCATCGGTCGAAACGACGTTGACGGTAATGCCGGAATCTTGCTTAATCTGATTGCCGAGGATGCCGCCGTAACCGTAATAGGTACCGGCAGGACCACCCGTGCCCATCGTCATCGTCGTGGTGGTGCCACCACCGCCGCAAGCCGACAGACAGAATACCATAACGATTGCAAGAAAAATTGCCAATACTCTTTTCATAACCAAACCTCCGCCACTCCAATATTTGGTTTTATCATACCATAAAGTTGTCCTTGATTGCAAGTAGAATATCAAAAAAAGGGGTTGTCTTCATAATCCCGTCGCCAATCCGACGTTAGGTATTGCTGATAACCGTAGCCGGAGCGGTACTGTAGTCCAGCATCAAGGTTTTGCGACTGCGCATATAAATATCCATATTCGCACCGATGCGGACAATACGAATGGTTTTTGCCACCGTATCAATCGCCATCACATTCATACAATCTTGAGATTGTTCCCCATTGATGCGATGGGAATCGCATCCGACGCCTCGCTCATCATTAAAAACGTTGGTAGGGCAAAGCGCACTCCCAACACCGATGCACAGTTGTGCCGGATAGTCCGGATGATAGGCAATATAATCCGTGTGTTTGTGACCGCAAAGGATACACGCAAAGTCACCGCCGGCATCAATGAATTGTTGAATGGTTTCGTGATATAGCCCTAAATTATGACAGTATTTCGGGTCCGCCGTTCCAAAGGGGAAATTCAAATTGGCGGAAAAGGTGCAGGGGATTTTTTGTGCCCGATTGGGATAGTAATGATGCGCGACCACCACGGTATATTCCTTGTCTTTCGCGTCAGCCAACGCCGCCGCCAGCCAGTCGTTCTGCGCCGTGACGCTTTCCATGTCCGGATACAGCGCATTTAACACAATCAGCCGAATGTGTTTGTCGGCATAATCTTTGTAGTAATACAGTTTGCCTTCCGGATGATTCGTGACGTTCCAACTGTCAATATACGGCGCAAAAAAGCAGTTATATAACTCTTCCTCCGACGGTTGTATGGCGTAACTCACTTCGCCGAACTGCAACACTTCGTGGTTCCCGATACAGGTGAGAATTTTGCCATCACACTCACTCCAAAATCCCATATCGTTGACCGTCCAGTTTCGGGCATACATATCGCCGGTGCAAATCGTATCGTCCACACGGTCGCCCAAGTAATCTTTCACCACTTGAATTCTGGCAAGGCTCGAAACATCGCTGTGGATATCCGAAAAATGAAGCAACATAAACGGTTTTTCATATTTGGGTGTCCGTTCCAGTTGCGCGACATACGCCAATGCCTCCGCATTCTGTGACAAAATCGTCTCGTTTGACAAATTCATGGTACTCTCCCCCTTATTTAACGCTACCAATATAGCACAAACACGTCGATTGTGCAATACTTGTCAGGATTTTTGTAAAAAAAGTTCTGGCCACCGAATGCTTAAGAGATGTCTGCGGATGTCACTTGATTTTTCTTCAAAGATATCGTACAATGACAACAAAGACAAAAGAGGTGTGCGTATGAGCCGGTTTCAAGACCAACACAAACGAAAAGCCGTCACGTTCAGTTATGACGACGGCATCACGCAGGATATTCGGTTGATTGAATTGCTGAATAAATACAACCTAAAAGGTACGTTTAACCTCAACTCCGAACTGTTGGGAACGTCCACCATCTCGACGTGGGATAACACGCGCATCGCGCGGTATGTCGTTCACGCAAACGATGTCAAATACATCTATGAGGGACACGAAGTGGCGGCGCACACCTTGACACACCCGAATCTGACCACCCTAGAGGATACCGAGGTGTTGCGGCAAATCCGTCAAGACCAAGCCAATTTGTCCGAGTTGGTGGGGTATCCGGTGGTCGGCTTGGCGTATCCGTGCGGCGACGTAAACCACGATGAGCGTGTCGTGGACATCATCAAAAATAAGACTTCCATTCGCTATTGCCGTACCGTCGCCACTACCGGTAAGTTTGAGCCGCCACCCGATTTGTATCGCTTTAGCCCGACTGCCTACCACCGAATGGACTATGACCAGTTGATGCGGTTGGGGGAGGCGTTTGTGAATTTGGAAACCGACACCCCGAAAATACTGTCGATTTACGGGCACTCATACGAGATGGATTTTTCCTCGGATTTATGGGTGAAACTCGAAGAGTTTTTCCGACTTATCAGCAATCGCGACGATATTTTTTACGGTACCAATGCCGACGTGTTGTTATAACAAGAATCCCTCCGCACAGCGGGGGGATTCTTGTTTATTTATGTTGCTGTGAACAGCCGCCGCGCTTGGAGGGACATTGGCCGCTGTGCGGGCAGCCGATGCAGCCGTTACCACGCTTTTTTTGGCGGTACACATACCACGCGGCCAACCCCACAATCACGACCAGCAGCACCACTATCCATACATCTTTCATCGCGTTTCTCCTATGGCTGTCGCGGTAGCGGCAGTGGTAGTATCAGACGGTGCGGCCGCTGCCCGGTCGTGACGCAGACACAACCAGCCCACCACAACCGCCATCGCCAGTATGGCTGCCAAGCCCGACCAAAATGCCTCGCCGAGCGCGCCGGTGGTCAGTAGTGTCCCCAGTTGATAGACCAGATACCCCACCGTAAATCCAACGCCGAGTTGCAACGCCAACCCACCAAACAACCATTTGCCGCTCTTCATTTCACTGCTCATCGCCCCGATGGCGGCAAAGCAAGGCGGTGTGAACAGATTAAACATTAAATACGCCAATGCCGCCGCCTTACTGATAGCCAACACACCGGCGACTTCGGTGCCGGCATTGCCCAGTAGTACCAGTTCTTCGGTGTCAATCAAATTTTCCAACCCGACAAAACACACCGCCAACGTGCCGACAACGTTTTCTTTCGCAATAAATCCCGTAATCGCCGCGGCGGCTAACTGCCACGACAACACACCAACCACCGGCACCAGCAGATACGCAAACGGTCCGGCAAGGGACGCCAAAATAGAGGTGTCTGCCATTCCCTCCGCCACCGGCTGAAATTGCCAGTTAAATGACTGCATTATCTGTACTGCCGTGTTACACAGCAAAATGATGGTGGCGGCCTTGACGATGTACGCCCAACCGCGATTGCACATGGATAAGAACGCACGCCATAACGACGGCACCTTGTATTCCGGTAATTCAATGATAAAATAGGATGTTTTCGCGCGGTGTCCGGTGATGCGATTGACCAACAACGCACATAGGAAAATTAACACGATACCGGACAAATACATCACGGTACTCACCCAACCGGCATTGTCGAAAAACGCACCGGCAAACATCGCAATAATCGGAATTTTCGCACCGCAAGGCATAAACGGTGCCAACATCGCGGTCGCACGGCGCTCACGTTCGTCGCGAATCGTGCGTGATGCCATAATACCCGGCACCGCGCATCCCACGGTAATGACGAACGGAATCACCGATTTGCCGGATAACCCGACTTTCTTGAAAATCGGGTCCAACACCACCGACACGCGTGACATATACCCACAGTCCTCCAAGAGGGCAATGAAAAAGTACATCACCATAACCAACGGTAAAAACCCAATCACCGCAATGACACCACCGAGTACGCCGTCTACCAGCAATGCCGACAACAGTGGGTTCGCCCCGTTCAACAGACTACCCACCCACGCTTGAAACATACCCAGCCACGCCGTGAGCGTGTCGGCTATCCACGGACCAATCCATACCTGCGACAGTTGAAACACCAAGAACATCACCACGGCAAAAACCGGAATACCCACCCACTTATTGGTCAACACCGCATCCACAGCGTCGTGAAGGGTTCGCTCTCGCGTTGGGACGGCACGCGTTTCCACAGCAGCAACCATATCGTTCACAAAGGCAAACCGCGCGCGGTCGGCTTGCTCTACTGCCGCTCGGTCGCCGAGGTCGGTCGTCGATTGACGGTACGGGGCCGTCTGCGATTGCCCACAACAACGCAGCGCGGTACGCATCAACTCACGCAGTCCTGTCGCCGAAGTCGATACCGTTTCCACCACCGGACACCCCAACCGCTCGGCGAGTTTGACCGTGTCGATGTGCGTGTGCTTTTTTTCGTTGATATCCGCTTTGTTGAGCGCCACCACCACCGGAATCCCCAGTTCCAACAATTGGGTGGTAAAAAACAAACTGCGGCTGAGATTCGTCGCATCCACAATGTTAATTATCACATCCGGATGCTCATTCATCACGTACTCACTCGTAATACTCTCTTCCGACGTAAACGGCGACATGGAATACGCACCCGGTAGGTCCACCGCCACCGCCAGTTCCCCTTTTCCGCAATACCTCGCCTTTATCCGATGTTCTTTTTTCTCCACCGTCACCCCGGCCCAGTTGCCGACGGTTTCCTGCTGACCGGTTAGGGCGTTGTACATCGTTGTCTTACCGCTGTTCGCATTTCCCGTTAATGCAATCCGCATCGCCTATCGCTCCTTTTTCTTCGCCGCTTCATCGGGGTAGCGCCGGCTAACCACCCACCAAAAACAAGAGGCAGTGCCCTCTGCCTTTAATCGTACACGACAACGGACGCCGCCAAAGCGGTATCAAAACTGTATCGCCCGTCTTTAATGGATACCACGCAATGACTTTTGTGACGTAACACCACCGTAATCGGTTCCCCCGGATAGCATCCCAGCGAAAACAAAAACGTGTTGAGTTCCTCGTCTGTCGTGTCAATGCGCTGTATAACATACTCCTGCCCCACAACAGCGGTTTGTAAATTCATGGTATATCCCTCACTTTGAATTAGCGTTGGCTAACTAATAAGTAAAAAAGTAATTAGCGGCTGCTAACTGAGGCATATCATACCATAAAGTGCCAGCGGTGTCAAGTGTTTTTTCGGTAGTTTTTCGGGAAAAACGTGCGTTTTTTGGGGGGCGGATGGTGTGGAAAGGGTAAGGACTTGCAAATTGACGGCCAATATGATAAACTATATTCAAACATCTACCGAGAGGAGGGGTTGGCGGTGCCGCTACACGAATCGGCGGAAATGTATTTGGAAACCATTTATTTGTTGACGCAGCGTGCTGCCATCGTGCGCAGTATTGACGTGGCAGAACATATGGGGTATTCCAAACCCAGTGTCAGCCGCGCGGTAGGGTTGCTCAAGCGCGACGGGTATTTGTTGATGGCCCCCGACGGTACGCTTTCGCTGACCGAAGAGGGGCGGATGACGGCCCAAAAAATCTTTGACCGTCATACGGCGTTGTCGCAGTTTTTGATACATCTTGGTGTCAGCCGCGAAGTGGCGGAGGACGATGCGTGCAAAATCGAACACGTGATTAGCGACGAAACATTGGACGCTATCAAACGATATTTAGAGGCATAACAAATGACCGGACAGCACACTGTCCGGTCATTTTTTCTCCTTTAGACGCTCGGGTGAAACCCCAGTTGCTCCAACGCGTACAAGGCACGCGACACACAGTGCTCGCACCCGTCAATCTTCACCGTTTTCTCTTCCAAACAAACGGTACCGGCGATGTCAGTCTCCACCAGCGCTTTTTCGATGCGTGCCACACATTTGGGACAGTGCATATCCGGTACAGAAATAATAGACAT
>JAZSOY010000231.1:0-9713 GCA_045537155.1 Acutalibacteraceae bacterium | reverse complement strand
GTGTGGCACAACTGGGAACGCCCCGAAGACTAAATCCACAACACAACAGCCGCTGGGCATGGCTCAGCCGCTGTTTTTATGTCAATATCGAACGCTTATATTCGGTGGGCGTCATATGCATATGCATCTTAAAACTCTTGGCAAAATACTGTGGACTGTCATAACACAACACATCCGCAATCTGTGTCATATTATACCGCCCCTCACGGATGAGATGCCGTGCTTCGCGGATTTTCATGGCGTTGTAGTAGGTGATGATGCCGGTGTGAAAGTATTTCGCAAATTGTTGTTTGACACTGCTTTCACTCTTCCCCAACGCATTCGCGACATCACTCACGGTCACGCGTCCGTAAAGATGGGCACGCAGGTAATCCAAAATCTCACGTACCGCACGCGGTGTTTCCACCCCGTCAATCGTCTCCATCTGTCGCATACTCTTGGTCAATACCTCGGTGTTGCGGTACATCCGAATCAAAAAGACCTCCAACAGATTTTTGGTCGCCTGGCTGCTGCCGAACGGGGCATCCGGCAACCGTTCCAACTGCTGTAACAACGGATTGCGCTCGTCTGCTAAACGGAAACACGACAGTCCCTCCGCAAACACCATCGACAACAACGCACGCTCCTCCGCGTTCAGCCGGAAAATGCGCCCCTCAAAATGCTTCATCGCACGGCTTTTACATTCAAATGTCAAAATACTGACATTCGGCGGCACCTGCCCGTTCCCCGACAGATTGTGAAATTCCATCGGTTTGTGAAACGTCATTTCACCGCTTTTCAAGAGAAACCGCTTGGAGTCGGCGGTGCACACCATTTCCCCCTTATCGATATACACCATTTCCCAAAAATTGTGTTGCTCGCCGTCATATTGAAACGTGTGGGAAAACTCCATATAAAAAATGGTGATGAGTTTTTCCACGTTAAACAATCGCTCAAAACCCATACGTGTAAAATTATCTTTCATTCCGTCACCCAATTACCTGATTTTGTCAATATCATACCCGATTTTCTACTCCATTGCAAGTGTAAAATTGGTATACTGAAAATACCAAAATAAAGGAAACGATAAGGAGGACCGGTTATGTATACCGTATTGGTTATTTCCTGCCATCCGGACGATATGGAGATTGCCTGCGCCGGTACATTACTGAAATGCAAGGCGCGCGGCGACCGTGTGGTGGTTTGCCACTTGTCCAGCGGCAACCAAGGCCACGAAATCATTATGCCGGATGAACTCACCGTGATGCGTGCCGCCGAGGCAAAACGCAGCGGTGCGCTTGCCGGATTTGAGGTGATGCACGGCGGTTTCGATGACTTGGAAATCTACGACAACAACAAAGAGTCCCGCGACAAAGTGGTGGATATCATCAAGCAGGTCGACCCCGATTTTATCATCACCCATTCGCCCGACGATTATATGCCGGACCATACGGCGGTGTCGCGTTTGGTGTTTGACGCTTGTTTTACTGCGACGCTCCCCCACTACGAAACCAAGGTTCCGGGCAAAGCACGCCTGACGCCGGTGTATTATATGGATACGCTCGCGGGGGTGAATTTCCAGCCCACCGAGTATGTCGATGTCAGCGAGTTCATTGACAAGAAATTGGAGATGCTCAACTGCCACGAATCGCAGATTGTGTGGATGCGTGACCACGACAACATTGATTTCCCCGATATGGTGAAAACGTGCTGTCGCTACCGCGGATTCCAATGCGGCGCGGATTACGCCGAGGGATTCCGTCAATGTCAAGTGTACCTTAAAGGGACAACCAAGCGGTTGTTACCCTAAAATATAAAAATGAAAGGAGTTTTCTATCATGGACTTTAATTCAACTGTCAAAGGCTCGGCGTTGGAGGGCTTTTATCCTGCCGGCTGGGATTTTGCCAAAATTGATGCGTGTATCGACGCGCCCGAAACCATTACCGAGCGTCAGGCACACTGGAATCCGGAGTTTACGCCGATAAAGTGCTCTTCGTTGTCGGACTTCGAGACCTATATGGGCCACGAAATTGCGATGCAGATTAAACTCGCCAAAGAGCACGGCGAAAAGATTGCGTTTATTTTGCCGGTCGGCCCGATGGGTATGTACAAATGGGTCGTGTATTTCATCAAAGCGTGGGGCATTTCCTGCGAGCACGTGTATACCTTTAATATGGACGAGTGGGCAGACGGTGACGGCAACACCTTGCCGTCGGATAACCCCGGTGCGTTCCAGTATGCGATGGAGCAGGCGTTGTTCGGCCCGTTGGGTGAGTTGACCGTGCCGAAGGCACAGCGGAACTTCGCCACCAAGGACAACCTCCCCACCTATCCGGCGAAAATTGACGCTCTCAAAGCCGAGGGTGCCAAATTGGTGCTGGTATACGGCATCGGCAGAATGTGCCACATTGCGTTCTGGGAGCCGACGTTTGCGGCGGATTTCACCGCGGAAGAATGGGAAAAACAACCCTACCGCATCGGCGCGAAAATCCATCCGCTGACGGTGGAACAGAATGCCCTGACCAGTTTCAAATCCCGCACCCCGTTGGTGCCTTGCCGCGCCAACACCATCGGCCCCGGTGTGTTCCTCCGCGCCGATTATGCCATCGGCGGTGCCGACGGTACGTTGGGCAGAGGAATGCAGTGGCAGGGATTGTCGCTGTGGATGACGTTGCGTCATGAGAAAACCCCGTGGATTACCTCCACTTACATCCCCACGCTGGCCGGTAAACTCTTCTTCTTGGACGAATTGGCCGGACCGTTGGAAGCGGAGTGCAACTGATGAAAACGCAGACAAACCGCGCCGGGATTGCCGTGGCCGGTACCGTGTTGGTGGACACCATCTGTGAGATTCAAGAGTATCCGTCGTGCGGTGAACTGACACAAATTCGCCGCGTCAGCAAAGCCGTCGGCGGGTGTGTGCCCAACGTCGCGGTGGATATGAAGAAAATGTGCCCCGACTTGCCGGTGTTTGCCATCGGCCGCATCGGTGAGGACGGCGACGGCGCCTTGGCGTTGAATACGTTGACCGAAAACGGTGTGGATTGCACCGGCTTGCGGAGCTCCCCCACGGAACAGACCAGTTTCACCAATGTGATGAGCATCGCCGGTGGACAACGCACGTTCTTTACGTATGCCGGCGCGAGTGCCGCGTTTGGATACGATGATATGGATTTCGATGCGTTATCGGCGAAGATGTTGCACCTCGGCTATTTCCTGCTGTTGCAGACGGTGGATAACGGCGACGGATTGCGTATCTTACAAGAGGCTTCCGCACGCGGTATCAAGACCTCGATTGATTTGGTGAGTGAAAACTCCGACCGGTACGCGCTCGTACATCCGTGCTTGCCGTATACCGATTATCTCATCATCAACGAAATCGAGGCAGGGAATTTGGTGGGTATGGAGCCGACCAACGATAACCTGAACGCCATCGCACAGCGGTTGCGCGAGATGGGTGTGCGCGAAAAGGTGATTATTCACAAGCGCGATTGCGCGGTGTGCCTGTCGGACGACGGGTATACCGTTGTCGGCTCGTACCAAGTGCCGGAGGGCTTTATTCAAGGCTCGACCGGTGCCGGCGACGCGTTTTGTGCCGCGACGCTCATCGGATTGGAACAAGGATGGTCGGATACGGCGGTGCTGGAATTCGCTTCGGCCGCAGCGGCGGTGTCGCTGCGCAGTGCGGATGCGACCGGCGGCTTGACAACCAAAGCCGATATCGAAGCCATCTGCGCTACGTGGGTTCGCGAATAACATAGGATAACAGACAAGCAGGGGGAACCTCACGGTTCCCCCTGTACTTTTGTGTTTATACCGTATAGCGGTCGGCAAGATAATCCTCTAATAAATACCGCAACTGCTCCGCATCCACCCATTCTCCGCGTAACCGTGCCGGCAATGAGGCGTCCGGCGCGCTGTCGACGTCCGGTATCTCCCACACCGCGCCGTCGCTCAAATACAAACGAAGGCCGTAACGCGCCACACCGTCGCTGCGTACATCGAGATACCAGTCTGCATGCCGTATGACCGCCATCCGGACCCCTCCATTTTTTGAAAGTTTTTGTGATTTGTTGTCACATTTTCCACAACAAAGTTTACTATAACAAACAAAAATGTGATTGTCAATCTCTTTTTCGGCGTTTTTTGAATTTTTACGGCATATACAGCAAGTGCCCCGAACCGATGGTTCGGGGCACTTGATACGGTTATGGGAACGCTTTGTATCTAAACGACGTTGTTCCTCAGATAGTTTTGGGCAATTCCGTAATCAACTCACCCAGATGGGTGGTGATACCGATATTGTCCACCCGAAACGCGCCGTCGGCGAATGTCACTTCGGTCACCGCGGCGTTGGGTGCCCACGGAATGGTCGGCATGGCCGCGGTACTGCCGGTCGTCCACAACGAGAGCAGGGCGCGAATCACGCCGCCGTGTGTCGCCACCGCCACCGTGTGGTCGGGATGTTCCGCGGCGATACGCCGCAACGTCGCGTCGGCGCGCTGGGCCACCTCGGTCATGGATTCGCCGCCGGGGCAACGCAAGTTGCCGAAATCCGTCATCCACACCGCGTAGGTTTCCGGATACCGCACGGTAAATTCTGCAAACGCCATCCCGTCTGCTACACCGGCGTGCAGTTCACGCAACCCACGCTCCGGCTGGACGGTCAACCCACGCTCGGTTGCCAACGGCCGTACCGTATCCATGGCCCGCGACAAATCCGAAGAATAAATCGCATCCACCGACTTGCCTTCAAAAAATTTAACCACCAACGCGGCTTGGGCATGCCCGACCTCCGTTAACGGCACATCCTGATGTCCGGCAATGATGTTACCGCGGTTGGCGGCGCTTTGCCCGTGCCGTATCAGATACATTTTCATACGCTTTCCTCATTTTCTGATAATTTGTGCTTGACAATTTCTGCGTGGTTGGCTATAATAGCATAGCAACTTCACACGAACCATTAGCTCAGTTGGCAGAGCACCTGACTTTTAATCAGGGTGTCCGGGGTTCGAATCCCCGATGGTTCACCATTTTTCAGAGAAAACCGCAACCGCGGTTTTCTCTTTTTTTACGGCCGTTTTTGTCTTGTCCTACCATACCACACGCCGCGACAAGTTGCAAGTGCCTTGGTTTCTTTTTTTACTTTTTTCGAGTTTCTTTGCGGTTGAGCATTGACTTTTTTTCACAAAAAGTTTACAATAAAACTAAGTATTTTCCAAGGAGTGGATGCGGCGTTGAAACTGCTGGAGGAACGCATTGCGCGTGACGGACAACGGTTACCCGGAAACGTGCTGAAAGTGGATAGTTTTCTCAATCATCAAATCGACGTACCGTTTCTCTGCGAACTCGGCCGCGAGTTCCAACGGCGGTTTGAGGACAGCGGTGTCACGAAGATTCTCACCATTGAGGCGTCCGGCATCGGTCTTGCCTGCTTGACGGCGCAGTTTTTCGGTGTACCGGTCGTGTTTGCGAAAAAGTCCAAGACCAGCAACCTCGCCGGTGACGTCTATTCCGCGACGGTGGAATCCTATACCCACGGTACCACCAATCAAATTCTCGTATCCCGTCGGTTCCTGCAACCGGAGGACCGTGTGCTGATTATTGACGATTTTCTCGCCAACGGACAAGCACTCAACGGGTTGATTGCCGTGACAGAAGCGGCCGGCGCTACCGTGGTCGGTGCCGGTATTGCGATTGAAAAGGCATTTCAGTCCGGCGGTGAACTCATTCGTCAGCGCGGCTACCGCGTGGAATCACTCGCACGCGTCGCGTCGATGGACGAGCACGCCATTACCTTTGTGGAAGAATAGCGGTTACACTGTTGCTTAACAGCAACTGTAATACATTATTATTTATGGAGGGAACACACCATGAAAAAAATCCTGGCATTGTTGTTGGCTGTTCTGATGCTCCTCGGGTTGACCGCTTGCGGCGCCGCTGACGAGCCGAAGGACGATGACGCCGACGCGTTGAAGGTTGGCTTCATCTTCTTGCACGATGAGCAGTCCACCTACGACAAAAACTTCATCGAAGCTGCGAAAAAGGCTTGCGAAGAAGAGGGCGTGGAGATGGTTCAAAAAACCCAAATCCCCGAATCCGAACTCGCTGCGGAAGCCGCAAAAGAACTCATTGAAGTCGATGGCTGCGAAATCATCTTTGCAGACAGCTTCGGTCACGAGAGTTTCTTGATTCCGGTTGCCAAAGAGTATCCGGACGTGCAGTTCTGCCACGCTACCGGTACCCGTGCTCACACCGAAGGCTTGAAAAACTATCAGAACGCGTTTGCGTCCATCTACCAAGGCCGCTATATGGCCGGTGTGGTTGCCGGTTTGAAACTCAACGAGATGATTTCGGCAAACAAAATCACCGCGGAACAAGCGAAGATGGGCTACGTCGGCGCTTTCCCCTATGCCGAAGTGAAATCCGGTTACACCTCCTTCTACCTGGGCGCCAAATCGGTTTGCCCCTCGGTGACGATGGATGTTAAGTTCACGCAGAGCTGGTACAACGAGCAACTGGAGCAACAATCGGCTCAGGCGTTGATTGACGGCGGTTGCGTCCTCATCAGCCAGCACGCTGACTCGTTGGGCGCGCCGCGCGCTTGCGAAAATGCCGGTGTCCCGAACGTGTCCTACAACGGTTCCACCGCTGCCAGCGCTCCGGAAACGTTCCTCATTTCTTCCCGCATTAACTGGGTACCGTATATGAGATATATGATTGCCTGCGTGAAGAACGGCGAGGACATTGCCGACGACTGGACCGGCACGTTGGAAAACGGCGCGGTGATGCTGACCGAACTCGGCAAAAACGTCGCTGCCGGTACGGCTGAAAAATTGGTCGAAGTGGAAGCCGGTCTGAAAGACGGTTCCATTCAGGTGTTTGATACCGCTAACTTCACCGTGAAGGGCGAAACCCTGACTTCCTATAAGGCGGACGTGGACGACGACGGTACGTATTCACACGAAACCGAAGTCATCGAGAACGGTGTGTTCCAAGAATCCAAATTCCGTTCGGCTCCGTATTTTGACATTGATATCGACGGCATCTCGCTGTTGGATTAAGACGCTGATTTACCCGTGTAAGGCGGGGCGCATTCCGCCCCGCCTTACCTTTTTTCAATGGACTAGTGTTGAATTTCGTGCTATACCATAAGAGAACCGAACCCCACAATGCCTATGCCCAATCTTTTCGGTGCTTTTTTCGGCTTTTGCCTTGGATGGGCGATAGCCCATCGGCAGTCACAAGCCAAAAAAAGCATTCCAAAATCTTTGTGCATAGGTGCAACGCAGTTTTCACCAAACGCTTTTTTTGTTTGAATAACGAATAATTTTTTCGGCATGCTGACGCATGGCGGAAACATTTGAGGCAATTCGGGCAAAAAAGCGTGGTGAAAACCATTGCGAGTTCGGCTCTATTATGGTATCCCCCCGATAGCACGGTGTTGAACATTAGGCAAAGGAGGAGGCACACGCGATGGCAACCAAGGCAGCCATTGAACTGAAAAACATCACCAAAACGTTCGGTCACGTCGTCGCCAATAAGGATGTAAACCTGACGGCGATGCGCGGCGAGATTTTGTCGATTTTGGGCGAGAATGGCAGTGGCAAAACCACGTTGATGAATATGATTTCGGGTATTTATTATCCGGACGAAGGTCAAATTCTCATCGACGGTGAAGAGGCGATTATCGCCTCGCCGAAAGACGCGTTTGACTACAAAATCGGGATGATTCACCAGCATTTTAAGTTGGTGGACGTCTTTACGGCGACGGAAAACATCGTGTTGGGTTTGCAGGACGGCAAGTACGACCTCAAACTCGCCGAAACGCAGGTGCGTGAGATTTGTCAGCGGTATGGGTTTGAAATCGAGCCCAAGAAAAAGATTTATACGATGTCGGTGTCGGAAAAGCAAACGGTGGAAATCATCAAAGTACTGTACCGCGGTGCCGATATTTTGATTTTGGACGAGCCAACCGCCGTGTTAACACCGCAGGAAACGCAAAAACTGTTCGCGGTGTTGCGTCGGATGCGTGACGACGGCAAGTGTATCATCATCATCACACATAAACTGCACGAAGTGCTGTCGTTGTCCGACCGCGTCGCGGTTCTCCGCAAGGGCGAATACGTCGGTACGGTAGACACCAAAGATACCAACGAAGCAGCCCTCACCGAGATGATGGTGGGCAAAAAGGTGACGCTCAACATCGACCGCCGCGAACCGCAAAACGTGACGGAACGGCTGGTGGTTAAAAACATCAGTTGTGTGGACCGCCAAGGGGCAACGGTGCTGGATGAGGTATCCTTTACCGCCAACGCGGGCGAAATTTTGGGTATTGCCGGCATTGCCGGTTCCGGTCAACGTGAGTTGCTTGAAGCCATTGCCGGTTTGCAGCATCTGACTGCCGGTGACATTCTGTATCACGACCCCAAAACCGGCACCACCGAGGATTTGCGCGACAAGACGCCTCTCCAAATTCGGGAACTCGGCGTGCGGTTGTCGTTCGTGCCGGAGGACCGCTTAGGGATGGGCTTGGTCGGCAATATGGACATTGTGGATAATATGATGCTCCGTTCCTATCGCCGCGGTAAAAGCCTGTTTGTCGAACGCAAAGGGCCGCGCGACTTAGCGGAACGCATTGTGGCGGATTTGGAAGTGGTCACGCCCAACGCCAACACGCCGGTGCGTCGGTTGTCCGGCGGCAACGTGCAAAAGGTGTTGGTCGGCCGCGAAATCGCCGCCGCCCCCACCGTGTTGATGGCGGCGTATCCGGTACGCGGGTTGGATATCAACTCGTCGTATATGATTTACCACCTGCTCAATCAACAAAAAGAACGCGGCGTTGCCATTATCTTCGTGGGTGAAGATTTGGACGTGTTGTTGGATTTGTGTGACCGTATTTTGGTCATCGGCGGCGGCAAAGTGACCGGTGTAGTCGATGCCCGCACCGCCACCAAAGAGGAAATCGGTCTGCTGATGACGAAGTCCGATGCCGCACCGGACTTAACTGAAAACGGAGGTGAGCCGCGTGAGTGATACCGTCGTCAAGAAAAAACACCACGACCCACTGATTCACATTGTCAAACGCCCCGATATGCCGGGCTGGCAAGCGTGGTTGATTCGCCTGGCCGCCATTGCGGTAGGATTCTTGTTAATCGGCATCTTGTCCTCGTTACTGACCGGTATCGGTATGGGCGAGGTGTACGCGTTGATGCTCCGCGGTACGTTCGGTCGGCTACTTGAGGGACGTACCAGTATGCTGTGGCGGTTCCTGCAACAAACAGCGGTGCTGTTGTGCCTATCGCTGGCATTGACGCCGGCGTTCAAAATGAAATTCTGGAACTGCGGTGCCGAAGGTCAGGCACTCATCGGCGGTTTGGCCGCGATGGTGTGTATGATGAAACTCGGCGGTGTGTTACCGGAAGCACTCTTGGTCCCGGTGGTGATTCTGGCGAGCATTGTCGCCGGTGCGCTGTGGGGCTTTGTGCCGGCGTGGTTCGGTGCACGGTATCACACCAACGAAACGCTGTTTACCTTGATGATGAACTACGTGGCGACGCAACTGGTGGCGTACTACGTCAACATTTCCAGCGGTGGTTCGCAGGTGATTCAGCCGGTATCCACCGGCGCCTTGCCGGTTATCGGCAACCAACCGTATTTGCTGAATATCCTCATTGTGGCGGTGCTGACCGTGGTGATGTATGTCTACCTCAAGAACAGCAAGCAGGGATAT
>JAZSOY010000162.1:0-2055 GCA_045537155.1 Acutalibacteraceae bacterium | reverse complement strand
TAATGTGTTGTATGTGACCGATGGTGTCAAGACGGAGGCCGTATTGCCGGCATCGGATATTCGCATTCTCGGTGTACACAATATTGAAAATTATCTGGCGGCTTTCGCGGCTACCTATGGTACGGTGCCGGTGTCCGTGATGGCGGAATTTGCACGCACCTTTAGCGGTGTGCCGCATCGGTGTGAATTGGTGCGGGAACGCAACGGTGTCCGGTGGTATAACGATTCCATCGGTAGCAGTCCTTCGCGCACCATTGCCGGTTTGGAGGCCTTTGACCGCCGTGTCATTTTGATTGCCGGTGGCTACGATAAGCACATTCCGTATGACCCGTTAGGACCGGTGGCGGCACGGACCGTCAAGCACGCTATCTTACTGGGCGCGACGGCGCCGGCGATTGAGGCGGTGCTTAAACGCGACGCGTCAGCCGTGCCGGTAACACGCGTCGCATCGATGGAAGAGGCGGTGTGTACCGCCGATGCGTTGTCCTATGAGGGCGATTGTGTTTTTCTATCGCCGGCCAGTGCCAGTTTTGATATGTATCGGAATTTTGAAGAACGCGGAGAACACTTCCGCCGTTTGGTAGAGGAGTTGTCATAATGGAGCAACGGTTGCGTGATTTGTGTCTGTCTGCCGGTGTCAACGGCATGACCGATACCATTCAATTGTTGGTGGAGCAGTTATCGGCTTTGGTGCCCACTGTACACACTGACCGATTGGGCAATGTGTGGGGCGTGTTACCGGCGGCAGAGCCGACGGCACCGACCGTATTGTTGGAGGCCCATCACGACGAAATCGGGTTTGTGGTTACGGGTGTAACCGATACCGGATTTTTACGCGTGTCGGCTTGCGGCGGCATTGACGAGAGAACCCTCTCCGCTTGTCCGGTGACCGTACTGACCGAGCCGCAATTGAACGGTGTGTTTTGTTCTGTACCGCCGCATTTGGCAGGTGATTCTGCAGCGGTATTGTGTACCGAGGCACGCGGTATCGACGTGGGGTTATCCGGCGAAGAAGCCGCAAAAACAATACCGTTGGGTACGCGTGTGATGTTTGCACCGCATTTTGACCGCTTGTTAGGTGACCGTGTGTGTGCCAAAGCATTGGACAACCGTGCCGGTTGTGTGGCGGTATTGGAAACGTTGCAACGGTTACAAGGGAAATCCCTGCCGTGGAATGTCGTGGCCCTCTTTTCTTCACAAGAAGAACTCGGTACACGGGGAGCATCGCCGGCAACTGCAGCCATTCGACCGGATGCGGCCATTGTGGTCGATGTGAGTTTTGCATACACGCCGGATGCGGAGCGCTCACAGTGCGGTGAGTTGGGAAAAGGTGCGATGTTGGGTGTATCGGCCGTGTTGGATGCCTCTATGACAGCACAATTACAACAGTTGGCAGAGGCAAATGCGGTGCCGTTCCAATGGGAAGCGATGGCGGCCGGTACCGGCACCGATGCCGATAAAATCACGATAACCGCAGAGGGCGTACCCACTGCGTTAATATCCATTCCGTTGCGGTATATGCATACACCGGCGGAAGTGGTATCGTTGAGTGATATAGATGCCGTGGCACAGATGATGACATTGTTTGCCGAGCAAGGGGAGGTGCCGCATCGTGCGTAAGGTTTTACAAGAAATCAGCGCTTTATCCGGTATTTCCGGCAGAGAAGAGGCGGTACGTCACTATTTGCAAGAACAATTACAACATGCGCCGGCCGTACGTGAGATACGCGTGGATAGGTTGGGAAATCTGATTGTTGAAATGCGTGGCGTGCAGTCAGCACCGCATCGGGTAATGTTTGCCGCCCATATGGACGAAGTTGGTGGACTGATAACGGGTATCACGGACGATGGCTATTTGCGTTTTGCCACCGTCGGCGGTATTTTATCGGAAGTGTTGTTTGGCCGCCGTGTCTGTGTAAACGGACACATGGGAGTTATCGGCGGTAAAGCGATGCACCAGTGTGTGGGGGAGGAAAAAAAGGCCGTTCCCACGACAGGCGCGATGCGGATTGACATCGGTGCATCCACGCGTGAAGAAGCAGAAACCGTCGTTCA
>JAZSOY010000158.1:0-2287 GCA_045537155.1 Acutalibacteraceae bacterium | reverse complement strand
CTGACCCGCGTGGGTGACGGTATGAATGGGTTTGTCTTGCAGCTCTGCAGAATACTGGTAGGTAACCCAGTACGGCGTGGCGAGTTTTTTGCGAAACATGGGAGCCATATCCTGAATGGTGATACCATCCTCACTCGCGGTGACCAACCCTTTCCCTTTGCGCGTTACGGTGTACCCGGACAGTTTGGCACTGCGGCCTTCCAAAAGAACCGTAATTTCGACACCGAATGCGGCGGCGCATTTGTGCAGGAACGTAAACGGAAGGTCCACGGTACCGGTTTCGTACGTCCGATAATCGGTTTCGGAAACCTCCGTTAATTCCGCCATCTTTTGGGTACTGTACCCCAGAATATCGCGCATATCGCGAATACGTGCGGCAATATCCATCAACTGGGTCGAGGGGTTCATCGTGCTCATGTTCTTTCATCCTTTCCGGAAAATAAAAAATCGTCCCAAGAAAATCTTCTTGAGACGAGTAAATAACATACCCGCGGTACCACTCAAATTACGGCAGTGATGCCGTCACTTCAGACTCTAACAAGTCCTATCCCTTAACGCGGGCAAACGGGAAAGCCTGGCAGAAAACTTGCTCGGCTCACCGGCTCGGAAGTGATGGGCATCTTGGCAACGAATCATCGACTTGCACCAACCGTCGACTCTCTGAAGATTCGAAAAACCTAGCCGTCTTCGTCATAGCCTTTTTTCAACTTTTTCCATACTGTAACACACTTTTTCGCAAATGTCAAACATTTTTTCAATAAATCCGAAATTTTTCTTGACAAACGGAGCGCTTTATGGTTAAATTCTCACATATAGTCAAAGACGTTGACGAAAAATCCGCTCCTTCGGGATGCTTCAGAGAGCCGATGGTTGGTGCAAATCGGTGCAGAAGGCGGAGTGGTCTCCTTCCTGAGTCGGCTCTGTGAACCCGTTTCGGACGGTTAGTAATGGAGCACGGTTGCCCCCGTTACGGGCTGGGACTTTGTTGGAAGTCCGACGAGTGACTTTCCGTGAGGAAGGTAAGCAGGGTGGTACCGCGAAATGTATTTTCGTCCCTGGGGCCGATTGGCCTCAGGGCTTTTTATTTTCTGTGAGGTGACGGGATATGAAACAAATCAAAATCAGCGATGTGACAATGAAACAGGCGGCAGGGGGGATTTCCCTGTCCTTCCGTGAGAAAATTGAGCTTGCAAAATTGCTGGACAATCTCGGCACCTCGGTGATTGAATTGGAGGGCGTGGGGGAATCGCGCACCGACGCTCTGCGGGTCAAATCCGTAGCGGCCGCTGTGAAAAACAGCGTGGTGGCAGTGCCCGTGGCATTACGTCAGGAAAACGTCGATACGGTTTGGAACGCTCTTAAAAACGCCAATCATCCGCGCTTGCAGGTGTGCGCTCCTGTTTCTTCGGTGCAAATGGAGTATCTCTACCACAAAAAGCCCGAAGCGATGTTGGAGGATATCCGCAAACGTGTTTCCGCTTGCAAAGCCGTGTGCAGCGATGTGGAGTTCGTAGCCGACGACGCGACGCGCAGCGATATCGCCTTTTTGGGCCGTGTGATTACCACTGCGGTGGAGGCCGGCGCATCCACCGTGACGGTGTGTGACTCCACGGGTACGATGTTGCCCGGAGAGTTTGCGGCGTTTATTGCCGAACTGTTTGTCAACGTGCCCGTGTTAAAGGATGTGTCATTGGGTGTCAGTTGTAATGACGAATTATCCTTGGCGGATGCGTGCGCGATGGCGGCGGTGGAACAGGGCGCTACAGAAATCAAAGCAGCTGCTCATCCGCACGGTACGGCTTCTCTGGCGAATGTTGCTAAGATTTTGAGTACCCGCAGTGCCGCGATGGACGTCACGACTGCTGTTTCGGTGGCACAGTTGAGCCGCACAATGGAGAAAATCACGTGGATGTGTGAAACGGAACGCAAAAAGACGTCTCCGTTTGACAGCGGCGTGCGTCAGGACGATGAAAGCATGTATCTCACGGTGCACGACGAGGCAGATGCCATCCTCAAAGCGGTGGCGCAGTTGGGGTATGAGCTTTCGGAAGAAGACCAACCCAAAGTGGTGGAAGCGTTCCGCCGTATTGCGGCGAAAAAAGAGCAGGTCGGTATCCGTGAATTGGATGCCATCGTCGCCTCGGCCGCGATGCAGGTGCCGCCGACGTATCAGTTGGAAACCTATGTTATCAATTCGGGCAACACCATCGCTGCGACGGCTCATATGCGACTGAAGAAAGATGGACAGATTCTGGAAGGCGTTTGTTTGGGCGACGGCCCCATCGAC
>JAZSOY010000143.1:0-4620 GCA_045537155.1 Acutalibacteraceae bacterium | reverse complement strand
CTTGTCTTCCTAAGACCGCTTGGCCCTCCGACTTAATGATGTCGGGATTGTTGACCAAGGCACGCGCAATCGCCACGCGTTGCATCTGACCGCCCGACATTTCGCCCGGCTTTTTCCGGAGTTGGTCACCCAATCCCACCTGTTCCAACGCTTGCTTGGCGCGTGCACGGCGTTCCGCTTTGGACACGCCTGACAGCGTGAGTGCCAACTCCACATTCTGCAACACCGTTTGGTGCGGAATGAGATTGTAACTTTGAAATACAAACCCCACCGAATGGTTGCGATACGTGTCCCAATCGCGGTCTTTGTATTGCTTGGTGGACACGCCGTTGATGATTAAATCACCCTCGGTATAGCCGTCCAAACCGCCGATGATGTTCAGCATCGTCGTCTTACCGCAACCCGAAGGGCCCAGAATGGATACAAATTCCGAACGGCGAAACTGCAAATCAATGCCGCGCAGTGCTTCCACCTTGCCATTGCCGGCAGGGTATTCTTTTCGTATATTCACCAGTTTTAGCATAACCGTGCCTCCTAACCTTTTCTAGGATACTGAAAACCAATCAAAAAGTCAACGCATCTATGTGAACGGTTTGTAAATTATACAAAAACGGCTTGAATCCACCGATTCAAGCCGTTCTCCTTAAAACCAAGAAGTGATAAAGATTTCCAAGCCAATGGCAATTAAAATCACGCCGCCGAGGACGCCGGCTTTGTTCGCCAGATGCGTGCCGGCTTTTTTGCCGATTGACAACCCCAACAGACACAGTGCAAACGTGACCGCCGCGATGATAATCGCCGCCGCTAACGCCATCAGCCAGTTGTAATCGGCAATGGTGAACCCAACCGACAGCGCATCAATCGAGGTGGCAACTCCCTGCACCAACAACGCTCCGAAACCTACCCCTATCTGCTCGATGTCGTCGTTGCCGTGCACACTTTCGTATATCATTTTACCGCCGATAAAGCCAAGTAATCCCAGCGCAATCCACGGAATCAGCACTTCACAAAAACGGAAATATTGCACGATAGTATGTACACACACCCAGCCGAGCATCGGCATCGCTGCCTGAAACATCGCAAACACACCGGCAATCCCACATTGTTTGCGTATCCGCATATGGGGGTCATTCAACCCGTTGGCTAAGGACACCGAAAACGCATCCATCGCCAACCCGACACCCAACAGCTCGCTGTTAAGAAAAAATGTCACATCAAACACGTTGGTTCCTCCTTGGTAACGCATCCGCTAACAAACAAAAACTCCGCCACACAGTACTTAGTATGTGGCGGAAACCGCAGTATGCCAATGAGTATAGCATATCTTGCGGCGTTTTTCAACACCTTATCCGGTTGGCAGGCGGATTGTCGCGGTTGATTTTGAATCATTTACACTCGATTCGGCGTGTAACGGCACCAACATAAAAACCGAGCAGAGTATCCTGCTCTGCTCTGCTCGGCTCGGCTGGTTATTTGGAAAGCAGGTCGCCGCCGAAAATGAATTCAAATCCGTTTTCGAACAATCGTTGAGTCGATAATCTGAGTTTTTGCGCATAATCCGGTTGATAGGCGAAATATTCCGGATAAAAATATTGCTCATGCGTACCGTAGCACACAAAGTCCTTGTCGGCAAGTTCCCGATAGGCCGTGTCGATTACCTCAAGCGTGCTGCAATTAAGCACCGGCGCATTGCCGAGGTCCTTAAAATACAAACCCGTTTGGCTATCGTACAAACATTCGCAAGTATACTGTGTGCGGTCACGGTCGGCGGTGCTGATATGGTTATATCCGCAAACCGATACCGATAAGGCAGGGTCGCCGAATTCGCGTTTGAACAAGGCGGTTTCGGGTTGACGGTTTTGCAACACCCGTCCGGCATGACCGTATGGTAAAAACTTCGTGTTTTCGTCAAAGGGAATTTTCTCGCCATAGGTGGCGCTGAGGAGGCGAATGCCGCCGTCAAACAACGCACGGCACGCGTCGCGACTGATGGGACGCCAATGCGGCGTGGTGGATACGCTGAAAGAGTTTTCTCCTGCAAAGCGGATGACCTCCTGTTTCATCAGCGCCAAATCTTCGGCAACGTGTTCATACGTGGCGTTGATGTACGGATAATCGGGGAATTCCTGACGGGAGTGAAAACCGAATTTCAACCAGTCCGAACAACTTTCAAATTCGGATTTATAGTTGTCGGTCATATCCACCAGTGAAAAGTGGTCGTTTCCATAAAAACGGTCGGTCTCGTAAAACAAATTTAATTGCGTTTTGGCACCATACGTATCGTGTAATTCTTTCAGAAGTGCCATAAAGGCGTTATCAAACAACGTTTTCGGTTGCGCACGCGTTAAATCGCGAAAAACCCAAAGAACGTCATCAATGAAAAACAAGGCTTTTTTTGTCATACAACACAGCTCCCTTCGAAAAGAGAGTATACCATAGCGTGAAGCGAAATACAAGAATAAATCCACACTCGCCGGAAAACACACGTTACCGGTAATCTTTCCTCCGATAACAACGGCAGTTCCAAAAAAAGTAACGATGGTGAACAGTCTTATCAAACGCATCGAAGTTTTTAGGGATTATAAGGTGAAGATTGATTTTACTTCCGACTTTGAGCAATTCACACTCAGTTTAGACGTTGCGGCATAACAGGAAAGCCGAGCAGAGCGTAACCATTACGCTCTGCTCGGCTGCATATAGTTTTTTAGTTGAATACAGTTTAGTCGTTATAGATACAATTGTTAGATAACGCAACTAACATTTTCGAAAATTCCTCGGCCGAAACAGTCGCCTCATCTTCGTCTAAAGTTTCCAAAACTTCTAAAACGCTCATTATAGAATCACTTTCGGTTTCTAAGAGTTCAAACAAGTCGGTGAACCAAATAACATTAACCCAGTCTACAAGTTTCTCTAAAGAAATTTTCTTTTCTAGATATTTTTGAATAACTTTTGATACATCTTCCTTATTCACAATGATTGGTTTTGAACAATCGACATTATATAAATCGTCGCCGATTCCTTGCTTCAACTGTGTTTTATCAATTTCAAGGTTTTTAAATTTCAAAAGTGTTTCTTTCATATTATTTCTCCTTGTTTTTCATCATTATACCATTGCCGTGCCTACTCTGCAAGTAATACAAAAAATACCCACTCAATTTGAGCGGGCAAAAAATAAAACTTGACGAACCAGTGGTGGAGATAAGCGGGATCGAACCGCTGACCTCTTGAATGCCATTCAAGCGCTCTCCCAGCTGAGCTATACCCCCATATGGGGGTTCGTCAAGTTTTTATTTATGAAATTATGTGGTGGGGTTCAACTTTGAGTGCATCGCTCTCCCAACTGAGCTATACCCCCATATCCGGCGACGTCCCTTACTTTACCACATTTTATTTTTCTTGTCAACCTCTTTTTCGGTTTTTCGCAAAAGATTCGTGGTATCCTTTGTAAAAGCACCATTTCTCCCCCTCTTATACTACCGGCTGCGCCGAAAGGTGGTGAGTGCGGCGCAGATGCGCTTTATGTCCACTCGTCACCCCTTTGGTAATTACACAAAAATTTGAAAAAATTTTCCAAAACCTCTTGACAACGGTGAAAAAATCAGTATACTATAATTGTAATCATTACAAATTTGTATTGATTACAAAAAGGAGGGATGGAGATGACGGCTCAGTTGCTCGCCGATACGTTGCGAAAACGCGGTCTACAGCCGACTCAACAGCGCGTAGCGGTGTACCGATATCTGTTGGCGCATCGTACCCATCCTACGGTCGATACCGTCTTTCAGGCGCTCCGACACGAGTTTCCCTCGATGTCCCGCACCACGGTGTACAACACCATGCACGCCTTGAAAGACGTCGGGTTGCTCCGCGTGGTGACCATTGATTCGGAAGAACAACATTTCGATGCCGATGTCACCGACCACGGGCATTTCCGGTGTACGCAGTGCGGAACGGTATACGACTTTGCCCTACCGCCCCATGCGGCGGATTTCCTGTTGCCGAGGCATCTTCACACCATACAGTTTGATGTGTATGCCAGCGGTCGGTGTTCCGATTGTCAATCATAAAATCAATTTTGGGAGGAAAACACAATGAAAAAATTTGTCTGTCTGGTCTGCGGTTATGTTCACAACGGGGACGAACCCCCGGCAAAATGCCCCATTTGCAATGCGCCGGCTGAGAAGTTCAAAGAAATGCCGGCTCCGGCAGCGGCTCCCGCGGCGGAGGGTGCGAAGGTCCTGACCGATAAGGTATGGGCCGATGAGCATCGTGTCGGTATCGCACAAGGCGTTGACGCCGAAGTCGTCGAGATGCTGCGCGCCAACTTTAACGGCGAGTGCTCCGAGGTCGGTATGTATTTGGCGATGGCGCGTGTGGCGCACCGCGAAGGCTATCCCGAAATCGGTTTGTATTGGGAAAAAGCAGCCTACGAAGAGGCCGAGCACGCCGCCAAGTTCGCGGAATTGTTGGGTGAAGTGGTGACCGACAGCACGGCGAAAAACCTGGCTATGCGCGTGGAAGCCGAGCACGGCGCCACCGACGGTAAAATGATATTGGCGCGTAAAGCCAAGGAATTGGGCTACGATGCCATTCACGACACCGTCCACGAAATGGCTAAGG
>JAZSOY010000202.1:0-22759 GCA_045537155.1 Acutalibacteraceae bacterium | reverse complement strand
AAAGAACTGGACCGTGTGCTCGGCGGTGGCATTGTTCCCGGCGGCATTATGCTTATCGGCGGCGACCCCGGTATCGGGAAATCGACGCTGTTGTTGCAAATCTGTGGACACCTCAGTCAAAGTTATCGGGTGCTCTATGCGTCGGGAGAGGAATCGGCGCGGCAGATTAAGTTGCGCGCCGAGCGATTGGGTGTGGACAAGGGCGATTTGCAACTGTTGTGCGAAACCGATATGGGCGTTGTTTTGAACGCGATGGCCAGTGAAAAACCCGATATTGTGATTGTGGATTCCATTCAAACGATGAGTTTGGCGGAACTGCCGTCTTCGGCAGGCAGCGTTACGCAGGTGCGCGAATGTGCCGCCGCGTTGACGCGTGTCGCCAAGCGGGAGGACATTCCGGTATTTATCGTCGGTCATGTCAACAAAGACGGTGCGATTGCCGGTCCCAAAGTGATGGAACATATTGTGGACTGTGTGCTGTATTTTGAGGGTGACCCACACAGCAATTATCGGATGTTGCGTTGCGCGAAGAACCGATACGGCTCCACCAATGAAATCGGTGTGTTTGAAATGGGCAACAAAGGGTTGTGCGAGGTGGAAAACCCCTCGTTGATGCTGTTGTCCGGTCGACCGAAAAACGTCAGTGGCACGTGTGTGGCGTGCACGATGGAAGGCTCGCGGCCCTTGCTCACCGAGGTACAAGGCTTGGTGTCGCCCACCGGCTTCGGCAATCCGCGGCGGATGGCAACCGGTTTTGACAACAATCGCTTGGCGATGTTGCTGGCGGTGTTGGAAAAACGGGCAGGATTTTTCTTTTCAAACTTGGATACCTATCTTAACATCGTCGGCGGTTTGCGATTGGACGAGCCGGCGGCAGACCTTCCGGTCGCGTTGGCACTGATGTCCGGACTGAAAGACAAGCCGATAGACGAAGGCGTAGTGGCGTTTGGTGAAATCGGCTTGGCAGGAGAACTGCGCGCGGTATCCGGTACCGAACAGCGTATTGCCGAAGCCGCACGGCTGGGATTTACGCGCGTGATTGTGCCGGCACACAGCCTCAAGACGCTGACCGATACCTATCCCATCGAAGTGGTGGGTGCCGCCACGGTACGCGAGGCGTATGAGAAATTATAAAACGAATTCATTCAAAACTCCGTTTTCTTAGGAGTTGTACTCTAAAGGATAGTATAGCTAGATACGAAAACACCCGAAGTTTTAAAAAACTTCGGGTGTTTTCAAATAATGTCTTTGTTTGTTAGTCGATTTATGCTATAATAAAGCTAAGCGATAAATATGAATTTGACGGGATGATTGTGCATGAACTGTTATTTGAAACAATGCACTGTAATTAGTTAGGAGAGTGATACCAATGTACTAATATTAGATAACCTAAATTATTTTAATGTGAATATTGAACTTTAATCATAAAAAGGAGTTTTAGATATGAAGAAAAAATTTTCGATTATTTTGGCTTTAGTAATGTTCCTATGTTCTGTTACTACTACTTATGCTAATACTGAAAGTGTACAAATCCCCAATTATATACAAGAAATAATCGATATACGCTTTGAAGACAAAGAAATTGTTTCTGTAAAAAACCTATTAGCTTTGGAAAATAATGTTATAGGTACACTTTTAACATTTTCACCTACAGGATATATAGCATACAATGAAAATGATATATTTGAAATGTCAACAGAAGCAAGTTATCCAATTGATTTAAATAATGATATTTATTATTTCGGACCTTTGCAGGTATATCAAAAGAAAAATAATTCTTATGTTAATTTGTTGTCAAATGAATCATATATCTCAAATGAACTAGTTAGTGTAAATGAAACATTTAGTGAAACAATTTCAAATACAACGGTAGCTTGTTCTGCCATTGAAGCAAGCGAAAGTATTACGCCTTATGCTGTTGTTGAAGGCGGATTGCCGTATGATACCAGAGTTTACACCTACAATCCGGATTATCGATGTGGTTCACTTGCTCTGGCTATTACGCTCATGTATTATGATGACCATGTTGATAGTTATATGGTACCAAATTGGATTGCCAATGCCGATACTACTGGTGAATATTTTGTTAACCTCCTTTGCCCTCATATTGAAGAACTAAATACAAGTTATCAAGGAAGCAAATCTGGCGATGTGGCTTCTGGTTGCAATTGGTACTTTAGATATCGTGGCGTTAGCGATCAATATAGTGCTGCCATCACATATGGTACAACTTACTCGGAATACCGTTCTTTAATTGATGCAGATAAACCAGTGATGGTTTTACTTAATAACAATCCGACATACAACAATCATTGGGTCGTAGGTACCGGATATTATAATCAACACACAGGAAACACAAGCAGACAATTAATAGTTGTTAATGACGGTTGGGGAGCCGTAGGAAGAGAAATTAATTTTAGTTATGTTGTCAATACAGTTCACATAAATGGGTAGAAAGGATTTGCCATGAAAAGAATGTTGAGAATCATATATGTTTCATCATTGATTTCTTTTTTATTATTGTGTATGACAAGTTGTTCAACAGAGAAATCATTGACTGATAATAGGGTAAACACGGAAGCATCAAACAAGGCGGGGAATATTTTGAATGTTAATACTACAAAAATCAGAATTGCAAGAGTGACGGTAGATGGACGTTATTACAAAGAATTTGTTTTAGAGAATGATATCAGAGATATTAAAAAAATAATTTTAGATGCTGTTGGTGATGAGTTACACGAGGAAATATCACCTAAGGGTGGTTGGACACTATGTGTCAACTTGTACAATTCAAATGATAATATCGTAGTAGTTGATTATTTTTCTGATACAATAATTCAAATTGGTAAAAAATATTATTCTGTTAAAGATTCTGATTGGCAAAAGAAAATCAATGAATTTTATATAAACTCTCAAATTATTGAAACTAAGTTGACATTCTAGACAATCACCTTAACTTCAAGTTAAAGGGCTCTGATTTTTCAGAGTCCTTTCTTAAACTATAAGCATATCCTTTCAGTCCATTTGTTCAAATATATTTTATTATATTGTTTTGCTAGGTTTTCTTTCCCTTGTTTTTTCCTTTATTAGATGTCATAATGGCAATGGAAAAGATATAACCGTTATTGTATTGCTATAAATATCTGCTCTCAGAATTTCAATTTATCGGACAGATGTTATTTGCAAAAGGGTTTTAGGTGCTCCTAAATATGACATTCGGCGACCCAATGTCCTGCTTGTTACGTATAAGACAAACTAAGAGCTATGCAGAAATTTTCTACATAGCTCTTTTACTGTTCTTAAGAGTACGTCTCTTATGAAAGTGGAGTTTTTTGTCGCAAAAAACACGAGAACCCACCTTATATTTTGGAAAATCCCTCAAACACTAATGCCGATGAAAGGTGGATGGCGGATGAAAAAATATCTGATACTGGCAATCGCAACGATAACGGCGTTTGCCGTGCTTTTTGGGGTGCGTAATCAACTGGAACCGCAAGCCGTTGCAGTAAAACTGGTGTCGGTCCATGCGTCGCAGGTGCGCAAAACCATTGAATGTAACGGAAAAGTGCAGGCCACAGACAGCAAAGAGGTGTTTGTGTCGGCTCCTTGCATCGCCGGTGAAGTGTATGTTAAAAAAGGACAACGGGTTGAAAAAGGAGAAGTGCTGTTTGCGGTGGATACGGACGCCACACAACAAGTCTTGTCGCAACTGAGCGGTACGGTGACCGACATACCGATGGATAGCAGCAAAAGCGTTGTGACGGCACCGATGGCCGGTGTGGTGTCAACTCTCAATGTGCAAACCGGCGAACTTACCGACAAAAGCGAGCCCTGCGCAGTGATTACCGGCGGAGAGGGGATTCGCGTCGCGGTGTCAATTCGCGAAAAATATCTTTCCCAAGTAGAGGTAGGGCAGGCGGTAGAGATTGCCGGTGTGGCGTTTGACAAAAAAGTATATCACGGCACGGTAACCCATATCGACGAAACAGCCCACCAAGCCTATGTGGGCACGGTATCCGAAACGGTGGTGGATGCGGTGGTGTCGCTTAACGAGGCGGAAGCCGACGATTCACTGCGCGCCGGACTCAACGCACGCGCTACCGTCGTAACAGCGGTACTGGACAACGCGTTGTTGGTGCCGTATGAGTGCGTTACGCAAGACGAAAACGGAAAGGAATATGTGTATGTATACGGGGAGGACGGTACCGCCACGCGGTGTATGCCGCAATTCGGCGAAGAATGTTCCGACGGAGTGTTGGTGGTTTCCGGCTTATCGTCCGGTGTGCGGCTGGTACAAAATCCGGACGCGTTATCCGGTGAGACCGTTGCCGTGCAGGTGGACTGACCGATGGGAGAATTGATAAAAAACGCGTGGTGTAGTTTGACACGCAAAAGCCACCGTACGTGGTTGACCGTTGCCGGCATCGGCGTGGGTGTGATGATGGTTGCGGTAGTGTCGGTCATTGGTGCGGCCGGACAAGGACTGGTGGATAAAGAGTTAGACAGCATGGGCGTGAACGGGTTGTCGGTGATGGCGCAAACCGGCGGGGAGTTGATTTCCGAAAACACACTTGAGCAACTTCGCCGATTGCCGTGTGTTTCCTCCGCGATGCCGTTAATGGTGCAGGTGGCGTCGGTATCCACGGCACGCACGGGATGTGAATCCGCCTTGTGCGGCATCGATTCGGGCGCGGGGCAGGTTATTTCTCTGCAACTGTGTCACGGGCGGATGATTTCTCCCGGCGATGTGTCGACAGCGGCGCGCGTATGTGTGTTGGATGAGGCGTTGGCGCAAACGTTGTACGGTCGGAACAACGTTATCGGGAAACCGGTATCGGTACAGTTCGGCAACGGCGTCGAAGAGTTAACGGTGGTGGGCGTCACACAAACGGGAAGCAGTCTGCTACAGAATTTTACGTCGATGATTCCCGGTATGTTGTATTTGCCCTATACCGTTGCAACCGATATTACCGGACAAGAAGCGTTTGACCAAGTCGCCATTCGGGTGCGGGACGGTCAAAACAACACCGCGCAGGAGCGAGTGGAACAGTTACTGGACCGACTATATGACGGTAACGCGCCGTTTCGTACCGATGATTTGGCGGTGCAAAAACAGCGGTTGGAAAGTTTGGTATCGGTGGTGACGTTGGTGTTGACCGCCATCAGCGCCATTTCGTTGGTGGTTTCGGGGTTCAGCATCGTCACGGTGATGTTATCGGCGGTGAGTGAGCGCACGCGCGAAATTGGCATCAAGAAGGCCATCGGCGCAACCGGCAGACGCATTTTACTGGAGTTTTTGACGGAGTCGGTGATGTTATCCGCCGCCGGCGCGGTGGTGGGGATTTTGCCGGCGGTGTTGTTGGCGGTGACACTGCCGGCCTTCGGGATTCCCGTCGAGATTCCGGCAACGGTATTTGTGGCGTTGTTTGTGTTTTCGCTCTTGGTCGGCGGCATTTTCGGGGCTTATCCGGCGTACAAAGCCTCGCGGTTGCAGCCGGTAGAGGCACTTCGCAGCGAATAATTAAAAAAAGTCTTTTATCCCTCGAAAAAGTGTGTTACAATAAAGGAAATCCAACGTGTGCGTGGGGTGTGCGGCAGCCGGCACGCCCCACGCACCAAACGGTGCAAACAGGAAGGATGTGTCTTATGGATTCTTACGTTTCCTTTCCGGCATTGGGGTGGGAATTTCCCGTGCGTCCGGAGATTTTTAGTTTCACGTTGTTTGGTACGGAGTTTACCGTACGGTGGTACAGCGTGTTGATTGCACTGGGACTGTTGTTGGCGGTGTGGTATGGTTTCCGTCGCGCAGACGAGTTTCACCTATCCAAAGACGATATGACCGATGTGATTTTGGTGTCGGCTCTGTTTGCCTTTGCCGGCGCACGGTTATACTACGTGGTGTTTTCAGAGGAGCGCGCGCTTTATTTTGACGAACCGATTCGCATTTTGGAGGTCTGGAACGGTGGGTTGGCGATTTACGGCGGTGTGATTGCGGCGTTCCTTACCGCCATCTGGATGTGTAAACTCAAAAAAATGGACACCCTGCGAATGTTTGACATTGCCGCCCCCGGATTTTTTATCGGGCAAGCCGTCGGTCGTTGGGGCAACTTTTTTAACCAAGAAGCCTTTGGCGGCAACACCACGTTGCCGTGGGGAATGAGTGGCAGTGAAATCTCCCATCCGGCAAACGGCGTGAGTGGGTATGACTATGACCTGCCGGTGCATCCCACCTTTTTGTATGAATCCCTTTGGTGCTTGTTGGGGCTGGTGTTGGTACATATTCTTTCCAAAAAAGCCTACCGTTTCCGTGGTCAACTGTTTTCATTCTATGTGATGTGGTACGGCACCGGTCGTTTCTTCATCGAAATGTTACGAACCGACAGTCTGTACCTCGGCACGATGCGCGTATCGTGCTTGGTCGCGGCATTATCGGTATTGGGCGGTGTACTTTTATACTTTATCTTCAAAAATCGCGAAGACAGTTCACCGAAAGACTTATTTACCGAACCGGAAGCAGAACCGGTTGCGGAAGAACCATCTGAGGAGGAATACGATGGCAGTACGGATTGATGGAAAAGCCATTGCCGCGGCGGTGCGACAGGAAGTGCGCGCCGAGGCAGAAGAACTCACGCGGCAGGGTACGACCCCTGGTTTGGCGGTCATTGTGGTAGGAGACGACCCGGCGTCACGCGTATATGTGAACAACAAGAAAAAAGCGTGTGCCGAGGCAGGGATTCATTCGGAGGAATTTGCTTTACCGGCGGATACCACGCAGGAAGAGTTGTTGGCGTTGGTCGACACGCTGAATAACCGAAAGGATATTCACGGCATCTTGTGCCAGTTGCCGCTGCCCAAACATTTGGACGACGCGGCGGTGATTGCCGCCATTTCGCCGGAGAAAGACGTCGATGCGTTTCATGCCGCCAATGTGGGACATATTCTCATCGGAGAGTATACCTTTTTGCCCTGTACACCGGCCGGCGTGATGGAGTTGTTGCATCGCACCGGCATCTCGGTTGAGGGAAAACATTGTGTTGTTATTGGACGCAGTAACATCGTCGGCAAACCGATGGCGATATTACTGTTGCACGAAAATGCCACGGTCACCATTTGCCACTCGCGCACTCAAAACCTCAAGGAAATTTGCCGCGAAGCCGATGTGCTGGTGGCGGCGGTAGGTCGCGCCGGTTTTGTTACGCCGGACATGGTGAAGGAAGGCGCAACCGTGGTGGATGTCGGTATCAACCGCAACGCCGAAGGCAAGTTGTGCGGCGATGTGGACCCGGCGGTGGAAGCGGTTGCCGGTTACTTTACGCCGGTCCCCGGCGGCGTCGGCCCGATGACCATTGCGATGTTGCTGAAAAACACCATTACGGCAACACGGCAACAACTCTCCCGATAAATATTTGATGCTCGCCCGACTGCGCATTTGGTTTTACGTGTGTTGTCGGGCGAATATTTTTTGAAAAAACCGAACAAATTTTCGATTTTTGCTTGACAAATCCCCAAAACGCGGTATAATAAAACCAAACAAAACATTTGTTCGGTTTTTGGCGAACAAAAAAGGGGGTACCGCCTTGATTTTCAACGTGTTCTCAGCCGCCGTTTTGGGTGTGACGGCGTTTTATATGCTTACCAAAGAGCGCGCGACCGTGTCGCATCGGATGGCGTGGATTCCGGCGGCGATGGCGCTGATGGAATTGGCGCTGTGTGGCGCGTTGCTGTTTTGGGATTATCCGTTGCTTACGCTGTGTTTGATGGCGTGTCGTCTGGTGGTGCTCACGTGTTGTTCGCTAGCACTGAAACGGGATGCGGCGCAGGCGCGCAACCGTCGCCGTCGCCGCGCGGTGTGGCGCCGTGTGGCCGGCGAACTTCAACGCGAAGCATACGCCGTACCGGTAGCATCGTTGCACCGGTGTGCCTAATGGATAAGCCTTTGCCATCGCTCTGTGTTACGCAGGGCGATTTTATTTTTCATCTTGTACTTTTTGTGTGATTGCGATACAATAGAGAAAAATGCGCAGTCGTACGGAGGCAAGTATGCAAAACGTGTTAACGGTCGGTCAGCAAGTGTTGATTTTGTTCTTGCTGATTATGGTCGGGTTTCTATTAGGCAAAAAGAATATACTGGGAGAGAAGTCGGCTAAGGCGTTGTCGGATATCGCGTTGCTCTTGGCATCTCCCTGCGTGATAGCGTTGTCGTTTGACAAAGAGTTCGATGTGGCGGTGCTTCGAGAGATGGGGAAGGCTATCGCCGTTGCCGCTGGTATTCATCTTATTGCGATTGTGGTTGCACAACTGTTATATCGAAAAGACGAACCGCGCGACCGCGTACTCCGTGCGTCAACGGTACTCTCGAACGCCGGCTTTATGGGATTGCCGTTACAACAGGCGGTGCTGGGGGAACAAGGGGTGTTCTATGGTGCGGCATACGTCACGGTGTTTAATTTGGCATTGTGGAGTTACGGTTTGATGACCATGGAGCGTACGCAACGCCGCGTTTCGGTGCGACAACTGGTGCTCAATCCCGGTGTCCTTGGGTTGGTGGCTGGTTTAATTATTTTGTTTTTACCATTTGACCTGCCGGAAATTGTTCGCGCACCCATGTCACATCTGGCGGCGCTAAACACCCCGGTACCGATGTTGTTTATCGGCTATAGTCTTTCCAAAGTGAATCTGGGACAGGCGCTGCGCAATAAATCATACTATGCCGCGTGTGCGGTGCGACTGTTGCTGGTTCCCGCTATCAGCATAGGGTGCTTGTACCTGATTGGTGTTCGCGGCACGCTGCTTTGCTCTATGGCGATTGCGGCCAGCGCACCGATTGCCGCGGCGGTTTCTATGTTTGCCGGAAAATTTCACCAAGACACCCAAACGTCCGTTAACCTGGTTGCATTGTCGACCGTGTTCTCGGTGGTTACGATGCCACTCTTTGTTTCGCTGGTGCAGGCGATTGCGTAAATATGGTTCGCCAATGTCCTTTCGACCTTCGTCGAGAGGGCATTTTTTGTTGCAAAACATTTCCAAAAAATAGTGTGGGAAATTTTATATTGTGTCTTGATTTTTCGGAAAAAGGGCGGTATAATATACCTACGTGGAGGAAAGTGGTGCAAAGTGGTGGTTTTCCACACTTTCCACAGAGTTTTCCACAAGCACCGTAAACGGAGGTGAGGACAGGTGCTGTACGGACGATTTCAACATAATATCGATGTCAAAGGGCGCCTGTTCGTGCCCGCAAAACTGCGCGAAAAATTAGGACTGTCGTTTATCGCGGCCGCCGTTATGGACCACTGCATTTCCTTGTACTCGGTGGAAGAGTGGGAAAAGCTACAGGCCGGTCTGGCGGAAATGCCGTTGACCAAAGCACGTAAGCTGCAACGCTATCTATCCGCAAACGCGGTTGACGCGCAGGTGGATACACAAGGGCGCATCTTGTTGCCGAAACATTTGTTGGAATATGCCGGCTTGGAAAAAGAGGCGTTGGTTATCGGCGCAGGCAACCGTGCTGAGATTTGGAACCCCGCCGCCTATGAGGAGAGTATGGGCAACATGACCTCCGAAGAGGTGGAAGCGGAGTTTATGGAACTGGGTTTCTGATATGAACAAGTCGGAGGTATACGCCTATCACCGTCCGGTGTTGCTTGAGGAAACGTTAGCCGCGTTGGCGGTTCATCCCGATGGCGTATATGTGGACGGCACAGCCGGCGGCGGCGGTCACTCCCACGCAATAGCGTCGTTGTTGACAACCGGCCGCTTGATAGCGTTGGACCAAGACCCCGACGCGGTCAAGCAAGCCACGGCACGGTTAGCCGGATTACCGGCCACGGTGGTACACACGAACTTCCGGTATATGGACCGCGTGCTGGCAGAGCAAGGGGTTCACGGTGTGGACGGTATCCTGCTCGACATCGGCGTTTCCTCCCACCAATTAGATGAACCCTCTCGTGGCTTTTCGTACCACGCTGACGCGCCGTTGGATATGCGGATGAGTCAGGAAGGCACCACCGCCGCAGAGTTGCTTCGGGAATTAACCGAGCAAGAGTTGTCGGATATTTTCTTTCGTTTCGGTGAAGAAAAATTCTCCCGAGCGATTGCCCGTGCCATTGTACGTCGACGGGAAAACGCCCCCTTAACCACCACCGAAGAGTTGGCAGAACTCGTCAAATCGGCGGTACCGGCGGCGGCACGACGTGACGGACACCCGGCGCGGCGTGTGTTTCAAGCGTTGCGGATTGCGGTCAACGCCGAACTGGACTGTTTGTCTGAGGCGTTGGATATCGCGTTTAATCAACTGGCCGTCGGAGGGCGGTTGGCGGTTATCACGTTCCACTCGTTGGAGGACCGCATCGTCAAACAACGGTTTGCGGAATTTTGCAAAGGTTGCTGTTGCCCACCATCGTTTCCGGTGTGTGTGTGCGGCAGAACGCCGGCAGGCACCTTGGTGTCACGCAAGCCGGTTGAGGCATCGCAACAGGAATTGGATGAAAATCCACGCAGTCGCAGTGCGAAACTGCGGTGTATTGAAAAATTGGTGGAGTACACGCCGCTGTCGTAAGTATTCAGAAAGGGGAATGAAAAATGGCAAGTTACGGTTCTGAAGCGTATGATTTGTCTTTGTTTGAGCCAAAATCCGCAAAAATCACTCCCCTGCCCGGTAAAAAAGCGACAAAAGCCGAAAAACGCCAAGCGAAACTGCAAACCTTGCTGAATCACGCGGCCGGTGTATTGGTAGCGTGTAGCGTGGTGTTGATTTTGGGCTTGATGATTTTCAGCAACGTACGGTTGACGGAAATGAACAGTGCCATCAGCCGCACGGAAGAACGGCTGAACGAGGCAGTTGGTGAAACCAAACGGTTGGAGAGCGAGTTGGCTTCTCAAACGTCCGCGCAGAGTGTGGAAGCGTATGCCGAAAGTGTCGGATTGCGGCAAATGGAATCCGGTCAAATTGACTACATTACGATTGCGCCGGCAACCCCTGCCACGGCTGAAAAAACGGGATTCTGGGCGTCGTTATGGGACACATTAACCGGTTGGCTGTAATCGGATTATAAACGCAAACACACGGATGGTTCTATTGGAGTGATGCCGCGGCATACACTGTGAAGGAGCCTCGGATGATGAGAGTTGGGATGGTATCGTCTTAACTCTCTTTTCTTTCTAACGAAGCGAGGTGTACAAGGATGACAAAAAAACAACCGAAAACAGAGCGCCCCACGCGCCGCCTCACCCGCGCCATGCGTCGCCGCACGGCGGTTTTTGCGACGGCTGTTTTTGTTTGTTTTGCCCTTTTAGTGGCGCATTTGTTCAAAATCCAGGTGTTGGAGCAGGATTTTTGGCAGCAAAAAGCGGTGGCGCAACAACTCAGCGACGTGGAAATTTCAGCCAACCGTGGTCAAATCTACGATGCCAATATGTCGGTGTTGGCCCTTACGCGTGAGGTATGCACCATTGTGATGTCTCCGAAAAACATTCGTCAAGAAACCACACGGCAAAAAATCGCCGATGAACTGTCGGTGATGTTGGACGTGGACCGCGATACGTTGTATAAACAAACGCAAGACAGTAATTCACAATATAAGGTTGTCAAATCCCGTGTGAATAAGTCCGTCGGGGACACGTTTATCGAATGGGCAAATGAAAATCGGCTGGGCGGCGTGTTCCGCGTGGTGTCCGACTATAAACGGGAATATCCGTTAGACAATTTGCTGTCGACGGTGGTGGGCTTTGTAGGAACGGATAACGTGGCGCGCGAAGGACTGGAATTGAAGTACGACGAAATACTTTCGGGCGTACCCGGACGAATGGTGATTGCACAAAATACCTCCGGTGACCAGTTGCCGACCTCGTTGGATTATGAATATACCGTGGCGGCCGAGGATGGTAACAGCTTGGTGCTGACGGTGGACCAATACATTCAGCAGGTGACGGAAAAATATCTGTCGGAAGCGTTGGAACAGTTCCAAGCAACCAATCGTGGGTGTGCCATTGTTATGAAAGCCGATACCGGCGCGATTTTGGCGATGGCAACCAAAGAAGACTATAACCCCAATGAGTATTTGACAATCAGCAATCCCACCATCGCCGAGCAGATAGCATTGCTCACCGGCGAAGAACAGGCGGAAGCGTTGGTAAAGGCGCGTTTGGAGCAATACCGCAACAAGGCGTTGGATTTCTATGAGCCGGGTTCGGTGTTTAAGACGTTTACGGCCTCCATGGGCTTGGAAGAAGGGTTGGTGGCGGAAAATTCCTCGTTCTATTGCGGTGGTTCGTATACCATCGCCGACCGCACGATGCGCTGCTGGGTCTATCCTCGCGGTCACGGGCAGCAGGATTTTCGACAGGCATTTGCCAACTCTTGTAACCCGTCTTTTATGACACTGGCTAAAAAAATCGGCTCGACATTTTTTTCAAAATATTATGTCGGGTTCGGATTTACCGAGCGAACCGGCGTGGACTTGCTTGGTGAACAAGCGGTATCGCCGTCGCTGTACTATGACCCGGCAACGATGACGCCGGTCAACGTGGCGGCATCGTCAATCGGGCAGACGTTTAAGGTTACCCCGATGCAGATGGCGACGGCGTTGTGTGCGGTGGCAAACGGCGGTAATTTGATGCAACCGTACATCGTACAGCAGGTGCTGGACGGCAATGGCGATGTGATTTCCAATACCGAACCGATTGTTAAACGGCAGGTTGTGTCGGCAGAAACCTCGGCGCGCCTTTGCAAGTTGTTGGAAAATGCGGTCAGCGGCGGCTCGATTCGCAATGCGTATATTGCCGGCTACCGCGTCGGCGGCAAGACCGGCACTTCGGAAAAAACCGAAACGCGTGTCGACGAAGAGGACAAAACCCAGCAAGAAAAAGTGCAGGTTGTCGCTTCGTTCGGCGGGATTGCGCCGGCCGAAGAGCCCGAAGTCGTGGTGTTGGTGATGGTAGATGAGCCGCAAACGTTGCAGTCCGGCGGCGGTGTTGCCGCACCCATTGCCAAAAAGATTTTACGCGATATTTTGCCGTATTTGGGTGTAGAACCCAACTATACCGAAGAAGAAATCGCCAATCTGGACCGTAGCGTACCGCAGGTGACCGGCAATAAACTATCGGTGGCAGCGACGACGCTCGGCAACGCTTCCCTGTATTACCGCACGGTGGGGCAAGGCAATACCGTGGTGCGCCAAATTCCCGAAAGCGGTACCTCTATTCCGCAGGGTGGCACGGTGTGGTTGTATACCGATGACAGCGAAGTGGCGATGGCAACGGTACCGGATTTCTCCAAGTACACGGTGGCACAGGTCAACCAAGCGGCCAAAAATGCCGGTATTAACGTGTTGTTGTCGGGTGTCAGTACGACCGGTGGGGTGGCATCGGCATCGAACCAATCCGCCACACCGGGGCAAAAAATCCCCAAAGGCACGGTGGTAACGGTCGAATTTACCTACGCGGACAATATTTACTAGTTCAACTATGAGAGGACGCCTGTTATGAAGCGAATGCATCGACAGGACGTTTCAATGAAAGCCCCCTCGCGCCGTATGTGGCGGCGTTCACTGCTGGTATTGGCGGTGACGGTGCTGTGTTATGCTTTGGTCGGCGGCCGCTTAGCGGCGTTGCAGATTGCACAACACGACGTATGGCAGGAGTTGGCGGCGGAACAACAATTGGCAGACAGCGTGATTTCCGACAAGCGCGGCGAAATTACCGACCGCAACGGGGTGGTGTTGGCGCGCAGTACCGAGGTGGGAACCATCATTATGGCTCCCGGTGAGATTCCGAACGACGATGCGCGGGCGCGCATTTGTGCCGAATTGCCGTCGTTGTTGGAAGTGGATGCGGAAAAACTGGCCAAGCAAGTGGCAAAGACCGGTTCGCGGTATGAAGTGGTGAAAGCCAAAGTGGAGTATGCCGTATGTGACCGGTTTATCACTTGGGTGAAAGAACACAATTTCACCGGTGTGTTCCGTGTCATTCAAGACTACAAGCGCGAATATCCTTTGGGCAGCGTGTTGTCGTGTGTGCTGGGATTTACCGGTGTTGACAACACCGGTCTGGAAGGATTGGAAGCCAAATACAATGACCAACTGGCCGGCGTGGCAGGGCGCGTCATCACAACACAGAACGGGCGCGGCGACGCGTTACCCAACGCCTTGCAATACGAAACAACGATTGCCGCCAAAGAGGGAAATACGCTGACGCTCACAGTGGATGCCAATATCCAACAAATGGTGGAAAACCATCTGGAAACCGCCTTGACAGAAACGGCGGCTGCCAATCGCACGTGTGCGATTGTGATGGATGTCCGAACCGGCGAAGTGTTGGCGATGGCGACAAAAGATGATTATAATCTCAACACACCTCGTGTGGTGCGTGACCCCGACGAGGCGGCGCGCATCGCGTTGTTGTCGGGAAAAGAGTATACCGAAGCGTATCTCACCGCCCTGCAAAAGCAGTGGAAAAACAAGGCGGTTTCGGAGTTTTATGAACCCGGTTCGGTGTTCAAAATATTCACGGCATCTGCCGCGTTGCAAGAGGGATTGATATCCGAATCGTCGACCTTTTTCTGTAACGGCACCTTTACGATGCCGGGGGTACGGACGATGAAATGTCACGTTTATCCGCGCAGTCACGGCAGTCAAACGTTGGCAGAAGCGATTTCACACTCGTGCAATCCGGCGTTTATGACAATTGGTTCTCGCGTGGGAACTACGGCGTTTCCTCGCTACCACGCGCTGTTCGGATTCACCGAATTGACCGGCATTGATATGTTGGGTGAGGCGCGGGTGACACCGACGCTGTACCACGCCGCCGAAAAGATTACCGCGGTGGACGTGGCGACGTCCTCTATCGGGCAAACGTTTAAGGTAACTCCCATTCAAATGATTGTCGGCGCCTCGGCGGTCGCCGGCGGCGGTGAGTTGTTGCAACCCTACGTTGTCAGCCGCGTTACGGCGCCCGACGGTACGGTGGTGAGCAAAACGGAACGCACGGTGCGTCGGCGAGTGATAGACACCGATGTGGCGCGCCGGATGTGTGCCATGCTGGAGGGCGTGGTGGACGGTGGTGGTGCGAAAAACGCGTACGTTCCGGGATATCGTGTGGCCGGCAAGACCGGCACCTCGGAAAAAACCGACCAAGCGCCTGCTGCCAACGGTCGAAAAAACGTGGTAGCATCGTTTTGCGGCTTTGCCCCGGCAGACGAACCGGCGGTTGCCGTCATCGTAATGGTGGATGAACCTCAGACACACATTCGGTACGGCGGTACGTTGGCGGCACCGGTGGCACAACGCATCTTTTCCGACGTGTTGCCGTATTTGGGCATTGAGCCGAAATACACCGAAGCCGAAACCGAGGCGCGCAAAACGACGGCTCCGTCGGTGGTGGATATGTCGACCTCGCGTGCGGCTACCTCCGCCGGACAACAAGGTTTGCGCGTGCGTATTGTCGGGGACGGCGAGCGTGTAACGGCACAGATGCCGACCGCCGGCACGCCGATGGACAAAGGCGGCGTCGTGGTACTGTATACCGACGGCAAAACACCGGCAACGGTAGCGGTACCGTCGGTGGTGGGCAAAACGCTGTTGCAGGCAAACCAGATGTTGACCGATGCCGGTTTGAATGTCAAAATTACCGGATATTCCACCGAAAAAACAGACGATGTCACGGCGCGGCAGGCGACGGTCACCACACAAAGTGTCGAGCCGATGCAGTCCGTGGCGGAAGGCACCGTTGTTACCATACAGATTGTTTATCAAGATGCCATCGCCTAGGATGGCAGATTCCAGAGACTTTGGTCGTTCAAGAAGGTGATATCGTGAAATTAAGTGAATTGTTAACCGCCATCGGTATGTCGTGTGATTTCGGAGAGGTTGAAATCACCGCATTGTGTCGCGACTCGCGCAAAATCACCGCCGGGTGTTTGTTTGTGTGTATTTGCGGTACCAGTGTTGACAGCCATCAATTTGCGGCACAAGCGTTGTCGCAAGGGGCGGCCGCTGTGGTGGTGGAACGCGATATGGGATTACCCCGTCAACTGTTGGTCAACAACAGCCGCCGCACGTGGGGACGTTTGTGCGCCAACTGGTTCGGCGAGCCGGCAAAGCGGCTGCATCTGATTGGCGTGACCGGTACCAACGGCAAAACCAGCACCACCTATCTTTTGAAAGCGATTTTGGAGCAGGCAGGCCACACGGTGGGGCTTATCGGCACCATCCGCAACCTCATCGGGGACGTGGAAATTGCCGCCGGACACACCACGCCGGACGCCTACGATTTACAAAAGATGTTTTCCCAAATGGTGGATGCCGGTTGTACGTATGTCGTGATGGAACTGTCTTCTCACGCACTGGACCAAGGGCGTGTGGAGGGATGCCGTTTTGATGCCGGTATTTTCACCAATTTGACGCAGGACCATTTGGATTATCACGGCACAATGGAGCGTTATGCGGCTGCCAAAAAAACGCTGTTTTCATTGTGTGATGTCGCCGTTCTTAACAAAGACGATGTGTGGTATCCCACGATGAGCCGCGATATTTATTGCCGGCCGGTCAGTTACTCGGCGGCGGATGACGGTGCCGATTACACGGCACGCAACATTCGAGAGCGTCCCGACGGCGTGGATTTTGAACTGGTATCCCTCGGTGCTATCGGCAGAGTGCGCCTTGCCACGCCGGGACAGTTTTCGGTATACAATGCCCTTGCCGCCGCCGCGTGTGCGTGTGCACTTGGCATTTCCTATGAAGTGGTACTAACCGCGCTCAGCCGCGCCGGCATTGTTAAAGGTCGTGCCGAGGTAGTGCCGACGGGACGGGATTTTACCGTCGTGATTGACTATGCTCATACACCGGATGGCTTGCTGAATATTTGTAAAACGCTGAATGCGTGTAAAATCGGCCGGTTGGTAACGGTGTTTGGTTGCGGCGGTGACCGTGACCGCACCAAGCGCCCCAAAATGGGGGCAGCCGCCGCACAGTTGTCGGATTTTTTGGTGGTTACCTCTGACAATCCGCGCAGCGAAGAGCCGGAGGCCATTATTGCCGACATTTTAACCGGTCTGACAGAGACTGCCACGCCGTACACGGTTATTCCCAACCGCGTGGAGGCAATTCGTTGGGCGGTTACGAATGCCCAACCCGGCGACACGATTTTGTTGGCAGGAAAAGGGCACGAAACCTATCAAATCCTCAAAGAGGGGACTATTCACTTGGACGAAAGAGAAATCGTGGCAGACGCATTGGCGGTTTTGCCGAATGAGGAGCGATAAAAATGGAGATAACAGTAGCAGTGGTATGGGTGGTAACGGCACTGGTGTCTTTTGTTTTGGCGGAGCAACTGGGAAAAGTATGGATTCCGGCGTTGCACCGACTGAAATTCGGGCAAACTATCCGTGATGAGGGACCGGCGTGGCATAAAAGCAAGCAAGGCACGCCGACGATGGGCGGCGTTATCTTCATCGCCACGATGCTCATAACTGCACTGTTGGCGATGGTGTTATGTCAGTTTGCCATTCCCGGTGCCGCTGTGGTGATGCCGTCGCACACCGTCGGGGACATCGCGCGGTTGTTTGCCGGCTTGATTTTGGCTGTTGGCTTCGGCACCATCGGGTTTTTGGATGATTTTATCAAGGTGGTTAAAAAGCAAAACCTCGGCTTGACCAGCCGCCAAAAAATGGCGGCGCAGTTGTTGGTGTCGTTTGCCTATACATTGACGATGTACCTCACCGGTGCGACGCGAATGTACGTGCCGTTTGTGGGGTATTGGGATGCCGGCATTTGGTTTATCCCGATTGCCATGTTTATTCTGGTGGCAATGACCAATGCCACCAACCTGACCGACGGTATCGACGGGTTGTGCGGTTCGGTTTCGGTCGTTGCGTTGTTGTTCTTGTTGGTGTTGTGCGGAAACGCGGTGGGATATGGCATTTATTGCTCGGCGCTTGCCGGCGCATTGGCCGGCTTCTTAGTGTGGAATTTTCATCCGGCACGCGTGTTTATGGGGGACACCGGTTCGTTATTTATTGGCGGCGCGTTGTGTGCCGTCGCGTTTGGGCTGGAACAACCGTTTTTGTTGGTACCGTTGGGGATTGTGTATGTAGCGGAAACTCTGTCGGTGGTGTTGCAGGTATCGTATTTCAAACTCACACACGGCAAACGGCTCTTCAAAATGAGTCCCCTACATCACCATTTTGAAATGAGTGGGTGGAGTGAAAATACCATTGTGGCGGTGTTCTCACTGGTAACTGTAGTGGGCGGCATTGTCAGTTTGTTCTTGGCGGTACGATAAGGTGGAAAGAAAGGAGGCCCTGCCGTGGCGCGAAAGAAAAGTAAGCTCTGGAAAGCACCGGACAACACGCTGAATCCCAAACGCGTGTTGGGGTTGTTTTCCCGTACGTCGGGTTTTGATATGGTGTTCTTTATCTTATTGATGTTAGTGTTGGTGGTGGGCCTGGTGTCGTTGTTCTCCGCCAGTTACGCGTATGCGTATTATCAAAACGGCGGCGACAGTTATTATTACATTAAACGACAACTCATTTTCGCCGTTGTCGGTGTAGTGTTTATGTTGGGCGTTTCGTTGGTAGATTACCACGTGTTACACCGTTGGGCGCTACCGATTATGGGCGTTTCATGGGGATTGTTGTTGTTGGTACTGTTTCTGCCGTCGATTCAAAATGTGCATCGGTGGATTCGATTGGGACCAATACAAATTCAACCGTCGGAAATTGCCAAATTTGCCATTATTCTTTTGTTTGCTCATTTGATTGCCCATTTCAAAGAAGATATGCGGATTGCCAGCAAAGGGTTTTGGCCGTTTATTTTGATACTGGGCATCACGTGCGGCTTCGTGTTTTTAGAACCCCACCTATCCGGCACGATGCTGATTTTGATGATAGGTTTGGTTATGATGTATATCGGCGGTACACGGTGGTACTGGTTAGGTGGTACGGTGGCGTTGGGCGCCTTGGCGGTTGTGGTCATGGTGTTTGTCGCCGGATATGAGCAGGACCGCTTAGAGGTGTGGCTCGACCCGCTGGCGGTGTATACCTCGGATAAGGTATACGATTCCGGCTTGTCCGGACGCGACGTGGCGTGGCAGACGGTTCAATCGCTCTATGCCATCGGTTCGGGCGGATTGATGGGCGAGGGTCTCGGCCACTCGCGGCAAAAGCATTTGTTTTTACCGGAACCGCAAAACGACTTTATTTTTTCGATTGTGTGTGAAGAACTTGGTTTTATCGGCGCAGTGCTGATTATCGTGTTGTTTGCCTTGCTGGTCTGGCGCGGTTTTGTAATTGGTATGAAAGCACCCGACAAATTCGGTTCGATGCTTGCCATCGGACTGACAGCGCAGATAGGATTGCAGGTGGCGTTCAACCTGGCGGTGGTGACCAACAGCATCCCGAATACCGGCATCAGTTTACCATTCTTCAGTTACGGCGGCTCGTCGCTGATTATGTTGTTGATGCAAATGGGTGTTATTTTGTCGATTTCACGGCAGAGTAAAAAAGGAAAATCTGAGGCGTAGGAGGCAATCGAATGCGTGTGTTAATGACGGGTGGCGGCACCGCCGGACACATCAATCCGGCACTCTCCATCGCCGACGCAATTCGGCGTGAATACCCGACGGCCGAGTTTTTGTTTGTGGGTGCCGAGGGACGGATGGAAACCACTTTGGTGCCGCAGGCAGGGTATCCCATTCGTACGTTAAAGGTGGAGGGTTTTCAGCGCAAGTTGTCGCCGGAAAATCTTAAAAAGAACCTTCTGGCGGCGTATCATGCCGTTGCCGCCGGGCCGCAAGCCGCGAAAATCATTCGGGAATTTCAGCCGGATATCGCCATCGGCACCGGAGGGTATGTGTGCGGTCCGGTATTGCGCACGGCGGCAAAACACGGTGTACCGGTGTTGGTGCATGAGTCAAATGCGTTGCCGGGTGTGACCGTAAAAATGTTGGCGCCGTATGCCAAGGCGGTTATGGTGTCGGACGAGGCTGCGAAAAATCGCTTGCCCTCGTCTGCGCGCGTGGTGGTGACCGGCAACCCGTTGCGCCGCGATTTGATTACGGTGGAGCGTGCGCGCGCACGGCAGGAGCTGGGCGTAGACGAACGACCGTTGGTGCTTTGTTTCGGTGGCAGTTTGGGTGCGCGTCCGCTTAACGAGGCGATTCTGGGTGTGCTAAAAGAGCCGGAGGCTGCCAAGTTGCAGTTTATTATCGGCACCGGCCGCGGTGTGAATCACACCCACGCAAAGCAATGGATGGAACAACACGGTGTGGTAGCAGACGGTGTGCACGTGCGCGTGCGCGAGTATATTGACGATATGCCGCGTTGTATGGCGGCGGCGGATTTGGTGGTTAGCCGTTGCGGTGCAATGACGCTCAGCGAATTACCGGCGATGGGGAAACCCTCAATTCTGGTGCCGTCCCCGTACGTCGCAGAAAACCACCAATATTACAATGCGCGTGCGCTGGCAGACCGCGGCGCGGCCGTTTGCTTGGAAGAAAAAGAGCTTTCGGCAGAGCGCTTGTGGCAGGAAATTCGCGCTGTTGCGTTATCGGAGGACACGTTGCAGCGTATGGGCGCGGCGGCGTCAGAGGCAGCGGTGCTGGATGCGGATGCGCGTATTCTCGCCGTGTTCCGCGAAACATTGGAAACGCGCGATTGATTCCGTCACCCTTTCGGTTTTATGACATAGGATGGTGTATAACGTGTCATAGGACGGGAAAGGGGCAGGGCGATGGCAAGACTACTCATCGACGGTGGCCGCCGATTGGGCGGGAGTATACATATTCACGGAGCGAAAAACAGTGCGTTGCCGCTATTGTCGGCAACGCTGTTAGCGCACGGTGTTTGCGTGATTGAAAATTGTCCGATGCTGTCCGATGTGCGTGCGGCATCGGCCATTTTGCAACATCTCGGCTGTCGCGTGACAACCGACGGTGGTACGGTGACGGTGGATGCTACCGCACCTAACCGCAGTGACATTCCGGATGTACTAATGCGCGAAATGCGGTCGTCGATTGTTTTTTTGGGTGCGATTGTGGCGCGCACCGGCGAGGCGGAATTATCGTTTCCCGGTGGGTGTGAGTTAGGGCCGCGCCCCATTGATTTGCATTTATCGGCGTTGCGAAAAATGGGGGTTCAAATCGACGAAGAGGGCGGAAAATTGCGTTGCCGCGTCGCCGGTCGGTTGAAAGGATGTCCGATTACGCTGGCATTCCCCAGTGTGGGTGCAACGGAAAACGTTTTGTTGGCGGCGGTGACCGCACAAGGTACCACCACCATTTACAACGCCGCACGCGAACCGGAAATTGTCGATTTGTGCGCGTTTTTGACAGCTTGCGGCGCTCGTATTCGCGGTGCCGGTGAAGGTACGGTGACTATTGAGGGCATTCCACGACTGACGGGATGTCGGCACCGCGTGATTCCCGACCGCATTGAAACGGCTACGTATATGGGCGCGGCGGCGGTGACCGGCGGTGATTTGCGGTTGTGTGGCATCAATCCGACGCATTTGCAGGCGGTTACACCGTTGGTGGAGGAAATGGGATGTCGGGTGACGGTGCACGACGAAGAAATGCGAATTGTCGCGCCGTCGCGGTTGCGGCGCGTTAAAAGTGTTCGCACCCTGCCGTATCCGGGTTTTCCCACCGACGCGCAGGCATTGCTGATGGCGATGGCGTGCGTTGCGGAGGGTACCAGCGTGTTTGTGGAAACGATTTTTGAGAGCCGATATAAGCACGTCGGCGAGCTAACGCGTTTGGGTGCACGGATTAAAGTGGAAGGACGCGTCGCGGTGGTGGAAGGCGTACCGCAACTGTCTGCCGCACCGGTACAATGCACCGACCTGCGTGGCGGCGCGGCATTGGTGTTGGCAGGGTTGGCGGCGCACGGTCGTACAGAACTCAGCGAACTGTATCACCTGGAACGCGGATACCAAGATATGGTAGAAGACTTGACAGCGGTCGGCGCATCTCTTATACTGGAAGAATAACCGGCGGCGTTTGGATGAAAAAAAGCAAGGATGGCACGCAATGAAGCGAAAAACCACAACCAGGCGAAAAAGCAGCCAGAGACGGAAACAAAACCGCCTCCGGCTGTTTGTCGTGCTGTCAATGGCGAACATTGCGTTGATAATTGGCATTTTGTTGATGTTGCCGAGTGCCTTCAGCACAACCGACAAGACTACCGGCGAAACCAAGGAATTACTCGGCGTGGAAAGCATCACGGTGAAAGGCAACACACGGTACGATGACGAGGCGGTCATCGGTGTCAGCGGCATTCGCGAGGGTGTCAGTGTGTTTTCGGTGAATAAGCGCGCCGCGGAAAAGAATATCCGCAAGGCTTTTACCTATGCCGAGAATGTGTATATTGATATCAGCTTCAAACGTCACGTCACCATTCACATTACCGAAGCCGAGGAGTTAGGCGCGGTATATGCCAACGGGAAATGGGTGGTTGTCAGCCGTGAAGGTATCGGGTTGATGCACCTGCCGTTAGAAAGTGAACGGCCGTTTCGGCGGTTGTACTTAAAGGGTGCAAAAACGAAAAGCGATAACATCGGCGAGCAGGTGCTGGACGACCGCGAACTCGCGATTGTGTTGGAGTTGTGCGAGGCAATGCGGGCCAACAAACTCGTTGGTGTGGGTGAAATTGATTTGTCCGACCGGAGTAATATTTGTCTGAATTGGAAAAACCAAATTCGGATAGAACTGGGCGGCGATAACAACTTAACGTATGAGATTGCCGCCGCGGTGAGCGCGATTCCGAAAGTGC
>JAZSOY010000087.1:0-3794 GCA_045537155.1 Acutalibacteraceae bacterium | reverse complement strand
TAAAGCTTGTCTTCCTAAGACCGCTTGGCCCTCCGACTTTAATAGACGGCCGCATTGGGGTCAGAACCGCGCATGGATTTTTGAAAAGCAGACAACATATCGTAATGCTCGTCCCCATCCCGGTCATACCGCATCGCACTTTTTTGCGACAGTTCGATAGCCACGTCTTTTTTCACCATCCGCGTACCATCGGCTTCCGGTTGCGTTGCCAACACACACAATTCCACAGCGTTCAGGGATTTGCGAACATCGCCTCCACAAGCGGTAGCAATAGCCGCCGCCGCACCATCCTCGACGTGAATGGGTGTCCCCTGTTCCTTCTCCATAAACGCAAAAGCACGGGTAACCGCCTTCTCAACGTCTGTAGGCTGTACCGCCTTGAACTCAAACACCGTTGACCGGCTCAAAATCGCGCTGTAAACGTAAAAATACGGGTTTTCCGTGGTGGACGCAATCAATGTAATATTGCCGTTTTCGATATGTTCCAAAAGCGTTTGCTGTTGTTTTTTATTGAAATACTGAATTTCATCCAAATACAGTAAAATACCATTCGAACCCGCTAAGGTATTCACCTCGTCCACTACCGCGCGGATATCTGCCGTAGAGGCGGTCGTGCCGTTCAACCGATGCAGTCGCATAGAGGTGCGAGCCGCGATAATACCGGCCAACGTGGTTTTTCCGACACCGGACGGTCCGTAAAAGATTAGGTTGGGGATATTACCCGATTCAATGATGTTACGCAAGGCTTTATTCTGCCCTAACAGATGTTGTTGTCCCACCATCTCTTCCAGCGTTTGTGGACGCATTCTATCCGCCAGAGGTGCCATATGACTTCACCGCCTTTTTATCGTTAGCACTATCATACGCTTTTTTGGGGAAATATGCAAGATGTTGGCGAAAAATTCCGCATTGACACGCGTTGGGGCGGCGTGATACACTGAAAAACAAAGGATGTGATAACAGTGACTAAACGCGAACGCGCTTTGCTGGCGGTGGCACGATTAGAAGAACGCTATCCCGATGCACGCTGCTCACTGGATGCCGGTGATGCCTTTCAATTACTGGTCGCAACGCGCTTATCGGCACAATGTACCGACGCCCGTGTCAATTTGGTAACACCGGCGCTGTTTGAACGTTTCCCCACGGCTAAACGCTTGTCGGAAGCCACCCCGGAAGAGGTCGAGCCGTATATTCGTTCGTGCGGGTTATACAAAACCAAAGCACGGGATTTGGTGGCAATGGCACAACAGATTTGTGCTGTTCACAACGGTGTTGTCCCCAACACGATGGAACAACTAACCGCCTTGCCCGGCGTCGGCAGAAAAACCGCCAACCTCATCTGCGGCGATGTGTATGGTATGCCGGGTGCCGTGGTTACCGACACGCACTGTATTCGCATCACCAACCGCTTAGGATTATCCAAAGGTACCAATCCGCAACAGGTCGAAACGCAGTTGCGGCGCTTGTTACCACCGGAAAAAAGCAATGACTTTTGCCACCGATTGGTGTTGTTCGGGCGCGAGGTGTGCACCGCACGCTCTCCGAAATGTGCGGATTGCCCGTTTAATGACTGCTGTCCGTCGAGAGCATAAGTTTGGTGCAGCGATACAGAGGTATGGTCAATAAACTTAATCCACCCCACAGCACACTGTACAGCAAACAAACTTGTCCTCGGATGTTCCCGAACATATGGCTATAATCCCATACGTCGAGTTTCCAGTGCAGATTTAACAAGCATCCACTGACGAATTCTGCCGCTGTTACGGCGCCGGAACACGCCACAGCGACCGGAATAACACCTCGATGGTGCAGGCGTTCATCAATTTTGCCGATGAGATGAAAACACGTGCCGCCCAGCAAAAACATCGACCAGTGGCTGTATCCGCGCCACAATATTTCCACCGCATTGTACCCCAACCCACCAATAACAAACTGGCCGATAAACTGTGTCGATTTTCGTTTCATAATTTCCCTCCGTTCGATAACAGTGTTGCCGAACAAAGGATAGGTATACAAAAAAGGCAGAGAGTTTTCTCTCTGCCTTTTCTTGTGGTTTTATCACCCGAGAATGGCTTTGTGGTAGACTTTTTTGCCTTTGCGGATACGCACACCGGCGGTCAACGCTTCGGCGGTAATCACGTCGTTGATATTCTCCACCTTACGGTCATCCACGTACACGCCGCCCTGCATTACCAGCCGACGCGCTTCGCTCTTGGACGGTGCCAGCTCACAACGAAGCATCAAATCCAAAATCCCGATACCGCCGTCGGTCAACTCATCCGTTGCGAGTGTCGTGGTGGGCATATGGGTATCGTCTGCGCCGCCGGCAAACAATGCCGCTGCCGCCTGCTTGGCTTTTGCCGCCTCATCAGCACCGTGTACCAATGTGGTCAATTCTTCGGCCAATATTTCTTTGGCCTTGTTAAGTTGCGAACCCTCCCACGCATCCATCTCGTTAATCTGCTCCAACGGCAGGAAAGTCAACATACGAATGCATTTTAATACATCGGCATCGTCCACATTGCGCCAATATTGGTAGAATTCGTACGGTGATGTCTTGGCGGGGTCAAGCCACACAGCACCCGATGCCGTTTTCCCCATCTTTTTGCCCTCGGAGTTGAGTAACAATGTGATGGCCATGGCATGGGCGTCTTTCCCTAATTTGCGGCGAATCAGTTCGGTGCCCCCCAACATATTCGACCATTGGTCATCGCCGCCAAACTGCATATTACAACCGTATTTTTGGAACAGGTAATAAAAGTCATACGATTGCATAATCATATAGTTGAATTCCAGGAACGACAAGCCTTTTTCCATGCGCTGTTTGTAACATTCTGCCGACAACATACGGTTGACCGAGAAACACGCACCGATGTCACGCAACAACTCAATGTAATTCAGATTCATCAGCCAATCGGCGTTGTTGACCATAATCGCTTTATCGTCACCGAATTCAATAAACCGTTCCATCTGCTTCTTAAAACAATCGCAGTTATGTTGGATGGTTTCGGGTGTCATCATTTGACGCATATCGGTTCTTCCGGAGGGGTCTCCTACCATTGCCGTTCCACCGCCGATAAGCACAACCGGTTTGTTACCGGCCATTTGTAGCCGTTTCATCAAGCACAACGCCATAAAGTGACCGACGTGCAAAGAATCCGCAGTCGGGTCAAAGCCAATGTAAAACGTGGCTTCCCCTTTATTTATCAGTGATTTGATTTCCTCTTCATTGGTCACCTGAGCAATTAAGCCGCGCGCAACCAACTCCTCATAGATATTCATGTTGTGTCTCCTTTTTTCTTGCTATGAAGCATTGTACCATCATTTTCTGTCGGAGTAAAGAGATATTTTCATCATTAACACTTTTTTCAGATGCAATATTACCTCAAAATCATATATGCCCCGATTTTCTAAGTCCTCAATATGGCCGCTTTGGGTTCAGCATGCAGTCACTTTTGCAGTCCACTGAAATTGCAAAATCTTTGAAAAACCTATTGACATTCCGGCAAGGTAACGGTATAATATCAAACATCATTGGTGTGACCAAGTACCAAGTGTTCTGTTTGTGGTTTGCCGCAAATAAGAATATATATATGCGGGTATGGCGGAATTGGCAGACGCGTTAGATTCAGGTTCTAATGGTCGCAAGGCTGTGCAGGTTCAAGTCCTGTTACCCGCACCATGGCGAGTGTTCTTACAGCATTTGAAATGTTGTAGAACACTCGCTTTCTTTATATGGCGATCTGGCAAGGTGCGTAGTTTACGACTACGCCCTTTCTTGTATTTACGGATAC
>JAZSOY010000157.1:0-2482 GCA_045537155.1 Acutalibacteraceae bacterium | reverse complement strand
ATGCTGTTTATGCCGGTTGGCTTTGCCAAGCCGATGCGTGTGCAAGGTTGTTTTGTCGGCAACCGTGAAGTGGAGTCGGTGGTCGATTTCTTGAAGTCTACCGAATCCCAACAATACGATGAAGCCATCGAACAAGAGATTATTCGCCAAGCGCAAACAACAGAAAAGTCTGGTGGGCGTCGCAATGACGATGAGGAAGATAACAGCGGCGGCGATGAAATGTTACCGCAAGCGATTGAGGTGATTGTGGAAGCCGGCATGGCGTCTACGTCTTTGTTGCAACGTCGTTTGCGTTTGGGATACGCCCGTGCCGGTCGTATCATTGACGAATTGGAACAACGCGGTATTGTGGGACCCCATGAGGGTAGCAAACCGCGACAGGTGTTAATTACGCGTCAACAGTGGTTGGAAATGAATATGGCGCGACCGGATGATGACGCTGAGTAACTCGATGACCAAACAACCGTGGTGGCGTAGCCGCATTGTGTGGCGCCGTATTGGTGTGGTTGCGGCCGCCGTGATTTTGGTAGTATCGGCAGGTATTACTGCCAATGAACGTTGGGGTTGGTTTGCATCGATACCAACGTGGGATAGGTGGTATTCTCTTGCCGGTTTCACCGACCCACCGGTGCCGGCGGATGAATTGCGTGTTACGGTGTTGGATGTAGGCGATGCCGATAGTTTGTTAATACAAAGCGGCGAGGAGAGTTTGTTGGTAGATGCCGGCGAACCGGAAGACGGTGCGGCGGTATTGGATGCGGTGTACGCCGCCGGTATACAACAACTATCGTATATGCTTGCCACACATTACGACACGGACCATATCGGTGGTATGGCAACGGTACTACACGGCATTGCGGTGGAACGTGTTGTATTGCCGAGCACCAATGCCGGACAGTTGCCGTCACATTCATCGTACGCGGCGCTGATGGATGCCATCAAGACGACGGATAGTGGAATCCTGTGGGCATCCTATGGCACACAGTTGTTTGTGGGGAATGCGCGTGTTGAGGTTATCAGTGGACGTCAGACAGCGCTCCTAGACGGGAGTAATGAGAATTCATTAGTGTGCCGGTTGACGTTCGGTAACCACACCTTTTTACTGATGGGTGATGTCAATGCCGATGGTGAACGGCGGTTGATGCACGGCGGCATACCGCTGAAAGCGGATGTCATTAAACTGGCACATCATGGCAGTAACACCTCGTCGGACCCGTTATTTATCCAAGCCGTACAACCCACCTATGCGGTGGTTACTTGTGATTCACCGAGTCGGTATGGTTATCCGCATCCGGATACGTTAAAAACGATGGAGGACTGCGGCGTGACGGTATTTTCTACCGGTGAACTCGGCTCCATCGTTTTTGAAAGTGACGGAACACAATTATGTGTGAAAAACAGTCGAGGGGATGTTCTCGGCTGAGATGTGAAAGGATGGTCAATATGAAAAAGGTATTTCCTCTGTTGGTAGGTGCGGCGGCGATTGCCGGTAGCGCGTGGTATCTGTACCGCAAATTCGGCAAACCGGCGATGGTGGTTACCGGTGAATTTGAGGACGATGAGCCGATTATTCTGGCCGAAGATACGACCACTGAGAAAACGGAAGATAACGCTCAATGAGTGAGGAAATTCTCTCGCGCACAGCGTTGTTGTTGGGTGATGCCGCGATGCATCGCCTGGCGGTTGCGCGCGTGGCGGTGTTCGGCATCGGCGGTGTCGGCGGACATACCGCCGAGGCATTGGCACGTAGCGGTGTCGGCGCGTTAGACTTGTTTGATAATGATTGTGTGTCATTATCCAATATTAACCGTCAAATCGTAGCGTTACACAGCACGGTCGGTCGCTATAAGACCGAAGTGATGGCCGAGCGGATAGCCGATATTCGTCCGGAAACGACGGTACGGGAACACCGTTGTTTTTTCCTACCGGAAACTGCCGATGCCTATGATTTTTCGGTGTACGATTACGTCGTTGATGCCGTGGATACCGTCAGTGCTAAAATTGCCATTGTGGAAAAATCGTTGGCTGCCGGCGTGCCGGTCATCAGTTGTATGGGTACGGGCAATAAACTCGACCCGTCGCGATTGTGCATCACCGATATTGCGAACACCTCGGTATGCCCATTGGCGCGTGTGATGCGGCGCGAACTGCGTACGCGCGGCATCGAGCACGTGCCGGTTCTGTTTTCCACCGAACCGGTGCAACCGCATCGCGGCGGTGAAGAACACGGAGGTACGCCGGTGCCGGCAAGCACGGCATTTGTGCCATCGGTTGCCGGCTTAATGATAGCCGGTGAGGTTGTTCGCCGATTAACTGAAATATAAGGACTGGACCAACCGATTTCTTATACAACCACCTCCTCTCTGTGGATACATAGGAGGTAATGGTATCTTCTCGGAAATGGAAATTCGACAAAGTTTTTACTTCCGGTTGGTTTTTCCAGTTGTTCCGATGAAAAAGTGAAGTCGGAGGCCAAGCGGTC
>JAZSOY010000223.1:0-2491 GCA_045537155.1 Acutalibacteraceae bacterium | reverse complement strand
TTGACCGCCTCGTGAATCTCGTCTTCACTGACCGCCAAGCTGTCAAGCTTCGCTTTATCAAACTTTTCAGAATAATGATACAACGCTTTGTCGCCGTTTTGCTTAACAGTTTCAATAATTTCACTAACCACGGCTTCGACATTCACAGCCGGTTCTGCACGGGCAAAAATATCATCCGCTGAAACCTCGCCGAATTTCAAAATTTTAATCATTGTTTGGCCTCCGTTTGCTCTAAAACCTATCCTTCTAATGCCATCTGCTTGACAATTTTATCAATGGCTTCAGCCTTAAATTTATAACTTGTTTTATTGGCGATAAAACGTGCGCTAATCGGCACAATGTCTTCAATGACCTCTAAATTGTTTTCTTTCAGTGTGGTACCGGTTTCAACAATATCCACAATAACGTCGGAAAGGTCTAAAATGGGTGCGATTTCTATGGAACCGTTTAGATGGATAATATCAATATCCATGCCTTTTGACAAATAGTGAGCGCTTGCAATGTTTTTGAATTTTGTTGCAACCCTTAAGGTACGACTCCTATCATATCGAAAGTCTTTTTTCCCGGCAACTGCCATTCGGCATTTACCGATTTGAAGGTCTAACAGTTCATAAACATCCGGAGCGTATTCCAGCAAAATATCCTTACCGGCAACACCGATATCCGCCGCGCCTCGCTCAACATAAATGGCAACATCCGAGGGCTTCACCCAAAAATAACGAACGCCAACCTCTTGGTTTTCAAAAATAAGTTTACGGTTGTTTTCTTTGATGGAAGGGCATTCAAAACCTGCTTTTTCAAACATGGAATACACCTTCTCCCCCAACCTGCCTTTAGGAAGAGCTACATTCAGCATGGATTTCACCGTTTGCCACCTCACTGTCAAAATGGATACGCTTACGATAGTTAATCGTTTTCGATGTATCCTTGGAAATTAAAACTCTCTCTCCGTTTTGGATAAGCTTATCCGCAAAGGCATTGAGGGCAGAAAGATTGGTGTTTTCAGAATAAGTCAAGAAGACATCGAAATCGTACTCAGGGGAAGACAGATTCAATCTTTCAAGCATATCCAGATAAACCGCAAAACCGATTGCTGAAGAACGTCGATTCATTTTCTGCATCAGTTTATCATACTGACCACCCGATAACACACTGGTGGGGATGCCTTCTATAAAGCCCTTAAACACAATGCCGTTATAATATTGAATATCATTCACAACGGAAAAATCAATTCTGAGCATCGGTTTTAAGGACGGAGAAACCGCGGCTAATATCACCTGCATATCTTCGAGTGGCGTAATATCCGTCTTGCCCTGTAATTCATGGATAAGAGCGGGAATCACCTCGTCCGGATTGCCCGAGGCCGACACTAGAAATTGAATGGTGTTTATCGTTTCTTTCTCCAAGCCAAGTTCTTCGCAATACCTCACCAACTCGTGAACATTTTTCTCGCCGATGAACTTAAGAAGTTGTGTTCTTGCTAACTTGGGAACACGGAAACTTTCAAAAACATTTTCCAAAAGCCCTAAATGAGAAATATCCAAAACGCAAGAATCACTGATGATTTTCAGACTGTTTGCAGCTAACGTTACGACCTCACAAATGCTATAAGAATCAATATCGCCGAAACATTCCAGTCCGGCCTGCATTATCTCTTTATAGGTGTGAGAACCTCCGGAAATTCTGTAAACGTTTTCATTATAAAACACCTTACTAAGCGCATCGGGTTCGTCCTGAATATTTTTGATAATCGAAAGCGTTACGTCGGGTTTTAACGCCATTAACTTACCGTTGGTGTCCGTAAAGGTTATCACACTGTCAGAAATTAAAAAATCCTTGTTCATGGCGTATAAGTCGTATTCTTCAAACTTGCTCATTTTATATTGAGAGTATCCGCGAGAAGAATAAAGTGAACGAAGGGAGAAAACAACTTTTTCATTAAAGCTTAAAAACAAATCCGCGTTTTTCATGATTTATTCTCCATATCGGTTAATTTATCAATCGCATGGCGATAGCCGCCGCTACCGTAATTAAGACATTTGCTAACTCGCCCGATAGTCGCACTACTGACATCGATTTGCTCTATAATTCTCTGATAACTTAGTCCTTGGTTGAGCAAAATGGCAGTATCCAGTCTTTGCGCCATATCCTGCACCTCTTTGATTGTGCAGATATCGGCAAAATACTCATAACACTCTTCAATGCTTTCTAAATTCAATATCGTTTGAAATAATCTATCAATGGATTCTGAACGAAATCGGAACATACTTTCACCTCATCAATTTAGTATGCTTTTATGCTATCACATTACTGTGATAAAGTCAAGGCAAAAAGCAAAATAATTTATCTTTTTAACAAAATCGGAACTGCTACCGTTTTGGGTGATATTTCGCGATGGGAAGTGGTAGTAGATTCGCTGCAAAACAACCCGGAGGGCAATATCGCTCGGCGTGAGGCGAATATACGAAAACAGACGATTGCAAAAGCAATC
>JAZSOY010000154.1:0-1513 GCA_045537155.1 Acutalibacteraceae bacterium | reverse complement strand
ACTTTTTGTTCCTATCTTTGAGATGGGTAATTTATTAAAGTACGTAACCCACTATGACACTTTCAAATCGAAAGTGTCATTTTTAATATAGAAGAAAATTGGGAGACACTTCTTTACGAAGTGCCTCCCAACGATTGCCTCGCGTTTGTTATCTATCCTCGCGGAAATACGCCAGTCCCAGATGTGCCGGCGGCTGATGTTCGCGCCGTTTACGCATACTGGTGATAATCAGCACCGCAATGGTCACCACGTACGGCAACATATAGAACAAATCTTTCATGGTGCCGAGTCCCTGCGCGTAGAACGTCAGGTTGCACAACGCACCAAACAACAGCGAGCCGAAAATCGCCATCGTGGGTTTCCACAATGCGAAAATCACCAACGCAATCGCCATCCAACCACGGTCACCGAACGCGTCGTTCGACCACACACCGTTGGCGTATGCCATCACGTACTGCAGGCCACCCAAACCGGCGATGGCACTGCCGATGCAGGTGGACACGTACTTGTACCGTGTCACGTTGATGCCGGCGGCGTCGGCGGTCGCGGGACTTTCACCCACGGCACGCAGGTTCAACCCGATGCGCGTGCGATTGAGTACAAACGATGCCGCGATGGCCAGCGCAAACGACAGATACGTCAGAAAATCGTGCGATAAGAAAATCTCACCGAACCAGCCGAGGTCATCCGCAAAGGGGAGTGACTGACGGAAAAACGAGCCGGTTTTTGTGAGGATGATAACCGGAATGTCGCTGTCCACCAACTTTGTCAGCGAACCGCCGAAGAAGTTACCGATACCGATACCGAACGTTGTCAGTGCCAAGCCGGTGACGTTCTGGTTGGCACGCAGGGTAACGGTGAGGAAACTGTAAATGAGTCCCATCAGCACCGAACCGAGGATGGACACCAGCAACGGAATCAGTACCGCCAACACGGGATTCATATTGGCGAGTTGATTACCGCAGGCATTCTCGTACAAAAACGCACCGATGACGCCGCCGATGCCGCCCACGTACATAATGCCGGGGATACCGAGGTTCAAATGTCCGGATTTTTCGGTGAGAATTTCACCCACCGAGCCGTAAAGCAGCGGCACACTCAGCGGAATGGCACTGCTGATAAAGGCAACAAGGATATTGTTCATACCGTTCCCTCCTTGTTTGCGTGGCGCAACTTGATAGAATAACGCACAAAGAACTCACAACTCACCAACACCAAAATGACGATACCGGATACGATATCCGCCATGGAACTGTTGAGGAAGCAGGAGTCAGCCACTTTGGCGGCGCCGCTTTGCAGGAATATCACCAGCGCGGACATCGGCACCATAATAAAGGGATTGAACTGACCGAGCCACGAAATCATAATGGCGGTAAAGCCTTGTCCACCGACGGTGTGGGTGTTGATGGAATGGTCGGTACCGGCGACCAACAACATACCGGCGATACCGCACAGCGCACCGGAAACCACCATCGTGCGGATAATCACCGATTTGACGTTGATACCGATATAC